>DAHXJB010000024.1:0-2827 GCA_027372455.1 Chloroflexota bacterium
CCCACCACCGCCTGGACCGCCTTGGCGGGCGTCTCGTCGCCGCAGAGCCTCATCCCCATTTCGTAGCTGAGTCTCGCAACCACCGGCTGGTTGTCCGCGAGCCATTGACTCGTGGCGCTGAAGAACTGCTCCGGACTGGCCAACTCTTCGTCCATGCTGTGGGCGAATGAGCAGGCGCTCTCGACCGAGATCTTCTGCATCTCCGTCTCCTCTCCGTGGACCTCTCTGTCCGACTGCCGCTTCGCCGCCGTTCATCAGATTGACATCAATATCCTCAAGAATGCCCTATTCCACCATGCTGGGCTCGGCTTCAGCTTGCACGGCAGGCGCCGCCTTGAACCGATAGATCCCGTAGGCCAGGGGACGGTACAGTGCATGGGCAAACTTGGTGAAAGGGAACAGTACCAGCAACTCCATGGCGAGCACCACGTGTGCCAGGAATACCGGGTAGCCTATGCCCGCCTCACTCGGAACGTAGACAATCAACTCCAGCGCGAAGCCGGAGACCCCCACCAGGAACAGCAGCAGTAGGAATAGCCAGTCCGACGACAGCGGCCTCGCTCTGGTGCCATCAGTGGAACGTGCCCACCTGACTATGGTCACGGCGCTACCGTAGACCATAGCGAGGCCTGCCACCGTTCCCAGAAGCCGGGACGGGTACCACAGAGGAACCACTACCCCTGGGGTCTTGAATATGAAGTCGATCGCGGTTGCGATCCCCAGGCCGATGAACCCCCACATGATGGTGTAATGCACGAACCAGGGTCGCAGCAGGAGCGGCTTCTCCGCGTCCACTTCACAGCTGCGGAATCTCTTCTGTCCGACCATCTCGTCCAGCACGTCGCGGATCGCTCCCACGAACCTGCCGCCGAAGCTGCCACCGTCTCCAGAGAGCTCCCCTGTCCCTTCTTCCGGGCCCAGCGTCTTGGAGATGTGCATGACCAGTCTCACTACGCTCGCTACTGCCACCAAACCGATCAGCACGATCACCACTACGCCGAGGTTGTGGATCAGCTCAAACGGAATGAACCCGAAGAGGTCGAACCCGGCCGACGCCGGAGTACCGGATCTGCTGAGCAGCAGACTGGCCAGGATCGCGGCCACGACCAGCGCAAAACCCACCACGAATGCCCCTGAGCTGTATATCAGCCTGGAGATGCCGGTGGGATCCATGTTCGCGATTGTGTATCGCCTTACGGCCTCCATGTATTCGCTCGGTCGAGCCTGGCGCGGGCAGGTGTCGGAGCAATCGCGACAGTTCCAGCAGAGCCAGGCCTCCTTAGCGTCCATCAGCTTCTCCTTCATGCCCAGTTGGCCGTAACGGATCAGCCGACGCGGGAACCGGGCGTCATCCGAGGAGTGCTGGCAGACGGCCGTGCAGTTTCCGCAATTGAAGCAGGCCTGGATGTCGAATGCCCCAAAGCTCTTCAGTTCACGTGCAAGTTGCAGATCTACTCTATGTGCCGTCATGTTTCACTGCCCACCTAGTCGATACTGGAAGTAGTCGCCGTCCTGCTCTCCTTCGACCACCTGCCCATACTTCTTGAGCGCTGTCAGCTGCCAGAAGACTGTCTGGGTAGGCAGCCCCGTGGCCTGAGCCAAGCTTGGAACGGTCGCCGGCCCCTCCTTCAGCACTCTGGTTATCTCGTTGACCACCTTTATCTGTTCCTTCAGGCGAGCCTGCGCCGCTTCGACTTTCGCGACATTCTGCTCCCGAAGCCGCTTGAGCGCTTCCCTGTTTCTGGTCTTCAGGTCTGTCATCGCGCTCCCTCCCCTACCAGGTCGTCTACGCAGAGCGCATCCACCATCGCGTCATACTGTTCCACGGTCCAGCCCTTCAGCGTGAGTGCACCAGTGGGGCAAGCTGCCACGCATGCGCCGCAGCCCTTGCACAGGGCGGCGTTGACCTCCGCCTTGCGGTTGAGGGCGTCCTCTGCGCTCCCGTTCATCACCAGGGCTCCCTGGTAGCCGCACACCGAGATGCACTCTTCGCATCCATCGCAGCGGTCAGCCTCCACCTCCGCGACGTATGGGTCCAGCTCCACGAAGCCCCGCGACAGCGTGACCGCTGCCTTCACCGCGGCGGCAGATGCCGATGCCGTGCTCTCGGTGATGTCCTTTGGTGCCTGCGCGGTCCCCGCGAGCAGCACACCATTCACGGCGACCTCCACCGGCCGCAGCTTGGGGTGTACCTCCAGCAGGTATCCGTCGGATCCGATGGGCAGCTTCAGCATGTCGACCAGCTTCTCTGCCCTGTGAGGGACCATGCCAACCGACAGGACCACAAGGTCAACCGGAACCTCGACCTCCTCCCCAAATGTGAGCCGGTCCTTCACCCGCACTGTGATCGGGTGGCCATCATCTGCCGCGGCGGCCTCGACCGTGGGAGCTTCTTCCGGAGCGAAACGGAAGAAGAGCACGCCCTTCTGGCTGGCCTGCTCGTAGTAGTCCTCGTGTCCCCTGCCGTAGGTTCGGATGTCGCGGTAGAAGTCGAAGACGTTCGTTTCGGGAAACCGATCCCTCAGCTCGTTGGCTGCCTGAAGGGTCGCGGTGCAGCACACACGCGAGCAGTACTCGTTCAGCGGCTGCCCATCCCGTGGTTCGTTGATCCCCTCTATCTGCCGGCTTCCCACGCAGTGGATCATCGCGATGTTCCGGACTTCCCGTCCGTTCCATCGCAGGACCCCATCCCTCTCTCGCTGCTCGGCCATCAGCCGGATAAGTTGTGGGAGTGTGATCACCCGCGGTAGCCGCTTGAAGCCGTACTCGCCCTCGGCAGGCTCGTAATGCTCGAACCCGGTGGCAACCACGACCACGCCGGCCTTTA
>DAHXJB010000036.1:0-3377 GCA_027372455.1 Chloroflexota bacterium
TACCGGGCCTACGAGATAAATGGGGTAAGGCGAGAAGATATCGTCGATGCCGCCAGCACCGCCGAGGCCAACAATGCCATCCGCAAGGGCCGCCCCGTCGTCCTACAGGACAGCCGATTGATGGCAGAAATCGAAGACCGACACACCCTGTACCGGCTTCGCAAGCTCCAGGACGAGCTCATTCTTCCCACGGAGGTCGTCTGAGCACTTCATAGCCCTGGGGGCTGCAAGAAACAACGAAAAGCGCCGCACGTACCTGTCGTCCTGAGCCCAACGAAGGATCTCATCGTTGGGCTCGCACGTTTCATTTTCGAGGGAGAGGGAACATTACGCTGCCGGTTCGGGATCGTGCAACTGCACAAAGGGCATGGGTGAAACCCGCCTCGGGCAAGTATCGTGGGCCGGGAACTTGTGCCGCCTCAGCACATTCAGACCAGTCGGTAGCCCAGAGAATGTGCCGCGTTGCGCAGAGGAGTAAACAACCTGGGATCAGTCAGCGGGAGGTTAAGTAGGGGATTGGAGGGCATGGCGTCCACTGCTCGCTCGTAGAGCACTACAGCTGGGCGGTTGGCGTGCATCGACGAGCAGTAATACAGTCCATCTACCTGTGGGTAGGCTTCATATATCGCCCGAGACCATACTCTCGATCTATCTCTTGGACCGGTATTGATCGCCATGGAGGCCCCTGCTCTTGTGGGCCATGCTCCTGTTAAGTCGAGGAGAGCAATGTCTCTGGCAAGGGCGAAACTTACAACCCACGGTTGTCGTCGCCGTGTGTTGATGATTCTGCTGTCCTGAAACAGCTCCGCTAGGCAGGTCGTGATCTCTCTCGCGGCGTACAGTATCCCTCGCTGGGCGAGAGACGGCGGAGGCATGTTATGGTCGAATCGGGATCTGTCTATCGGGCCGTAGAAACGAAAGAAGTTCCATTGCGCGGAATGCTCTCCGCTCTGGAAATAGACCCGCCGGAGCCTGGTTCCTGCCGAGAGAACGTGAACGTCGGGGCCATGACGGACGAGATCCGCGACCTGTGGCTGCCTCGGTAGCTTCACCATCGACTACAACTCTTGATCGAGGCTGGCAGCAAGCCTTGCTAGGGTCTTTGGGTTCTTGCCAAGGTGAAGCCAATCGCGCGGGCTCACCGCCTCCCCATCCACAACCAGGTCAGGGTTCGGCGTAGTGAACCACCCGACTATCTCCAGCGGGTGCATATCCCCTGGCAGACTCGGAAGCACCAGGTCGACACCAGGCAGAAGTTGTCCACCCTCAAACTGGAAGACAGGAATGCGCCATCCAGATCGCAGTCGGATGCCGTAAATGCTTCGCTCCGCGAGTCTGTGACGGATACGACTGGGATCGACTCCCAAGAGCTCGGCCACGCGCCCCACGCTCAAACTCGTGGCTAGAACGGCCTCGTACTGAGTTGCAGACTTGAGCACGGGGTCATCTTTCCCGTAGTGCAGTGTCTCCAGTGTCAGGCCGCCGTCATGCAACTCTTCAACTTCAACTAAGCTGAGGTTCGTGCGTGGCTCCAGCGGGCGCCATTCGGCAAGCAGCTCCTCCACCGCTTCAGTCACCATTTGTTCAAGCTCCGCAGCAGTAGTCTCAATGCCGAAACGCTCCAGCGTCTTCATCAGGGTCGCCATGGCAGCCTCCTTTGCGCACATTGTATCACGTCGTGACAATGCGTGCGCAATCAGCGTGCCAGTTCCGGTACTGTTTGCGGTCGAAGCGCGGCAGATTTGGCTGTCCTCGCCTCTCGCCGCTCTGACTGATAGCGCTGGGTTGGGCTAAGCAGATCCTCATTACCTACTTATAGCGGGCTGCCTCTCGGGCAGCCGCCACAGCGAGGGCATCGCAACGCTCGTTTTCCGCGTGGCCGTTGTGGCCTCGTATCCAGGACCAGCTCACCTTCCGTCCCTGGCAGAGCCGGTGCAACTCCTCCCACAGGGCACGGTTCTTCACCGGGGTTCCGCTGGCGGTCTTCCAGCCGTTGCGGAGCCACCCCTTCACCCATCCCGACATCCCTTTAACCAGGTACTCGCTGTCGGAGACCACGGTAATCTCGGTGGACCCCATGGAGATGGCCAGCTTCAAACCCTCGACCGCGCCCGTCAGCTCCATCTCGTTGTTGGTGGTCCTGGACTTTCCATTCGAGAGAGTGCGCTCAGGCCGGCCCGGCACTCGCACCAGAACGCCGTAGCCCCCCGGGCCCGGATTCCCCTGACAGGCTCCGTCGCAGTAGACCACGGCAGCGTCGGACGGCGACAGGGGAGCCATCGTCAAGTCATCCGGGGCAGCGCTCTCGACGACGCGCGAATCCCGGGTGTGCGCAGCGGAGCTGGACAAAGGTGAGGCCTCGCTGGAAGCGCTCTTCGCGGAGCGCGAGGCAACGCTGGAGCCGCTGGCCCTCGGAGACCCGGCGGGCTTCTCCGACATCAGGGCACCAGGGGTCCCCACGGTAGCCAGCCAGAGCCGGGTCTGCAGCTCCGACTCGACGGACTGCAGCTGATCCCGCAGCTCGCGAGGGAAAGGGGTGTCGGTGGCGCGACAAGCCCCCGCGTTCTCGCAGAGCAATCGGTAGCGAGCCAGCAGGTCGAGTGACTTCGTTCGGGTTACATCTTCCATCGAGAATCTATCCAACAACAGTAACTGTATCGCGGCCACCAGCCTGGACCGAGTGAAGCCGCTTCCTCTCTTTCATGAGCCTATATGGGAATTATACCGGCAATCGGAGTGCGACGGCTCGAAGCTGGCCGGTAGGTGGGGCTAGCTTTCCTGGGCTACTCCAGTGGGAGCAGTGCTGCCGGTAGCGGCCGATCCTCCACCCAGGCTTGCACGGTCTCCGCGAACAGGCCAGGGGCCTCCAGAGCCCAGTTGTGGCCCAATCTCGGGGCAACGCGCCCCTGGGCGTTGTGGAGGGTGGCGACGATGTCGCGAGCGGACCGGCGAGTCGCGCCCATCTCTCTTTCACCCACCAGCACCAGGACCGGCACGTCGACGAAACGAAGATCCGGGGAGATGCGGTAGCTGAAGTTCTCGGACAGAATGCGCGTGAGCGCAGAGGCGGTGAGGTTTCGGGTGCCGGCCCTGAACTGTGGCAGGAAGCGATTGGGAACCCCCAGGGCTCGCTGGTTGGCCCGCACCAGAAAATCCAGATTTCGGAAGGGCATGTAAGCACGCACCAGCGGGTTGATCAGCCTCCACCCGGGGAGGGGGCGAACCAGAGCCCCGCTGACCACCGCTCTGTCCACGATCCTTGGGGCCGTAACCAGCAACTCCAGAGCGACCAGCCCCCCCAGGGAGATGCCCACCAGGTGGGCGTGCCCGCCGTGGGCCCGGTCGCCGACCAGATCCACCATTCGCCGGGCCGCGTC
>DAHXJB010000047.1:0-3154 GCA_027372455.1 Chloroflexota bacterium
CATACAGCTCGAAGAAGTGATCCATGTCCACCAGCAAGTCTTTGATCACCCGAAAGCCGAGGAGTGGCTCTATGACGATCGGCTGATTGACGTCCTTGACCAGCACCTTGCACGCCAGCCGGTTTCGCCCGTTGATCCGCACGGCGTCCGAGCCGCAGATGCCGTGAGCGCAGGAGCGCCTATAGGTCAATGAGCCATCCCGGTACCCCTTGACGTAGTTGAGAGCGTCCAGCACCCGATCCGTGGGCTCAACCTCGGCATCGTACTCCACAAAGTGGGACTCCGGATCCTTCTCCGGATCGTAGCGCAGGATCCTCAGCGCAACGTGCATCTCCTGTCACCTCTAGGTAGGTATCAATCAGTACTTCCTCTCCTGAGGCTGGAAACGGGTTATGGACACCGGCTTGTAGCTGATATCCACCCCGCTTGGGGTCTTGTGGGCCAGGGTGTGGACCAGAAACCGGGCATCGTCGCGCTTCGGGAAGTCCTCACGATAGTGGGCTCCCCGGCTCTCCTCCCGGACAAGGGCACCGGCCACGATGGCCTCGGATATGTCCAGCAGGCTCCCCAACTCCAGAGCCTCCGTCAACTCGCTGTTGAACAGCCTGCCCTTGTCCTGCAGCGAGATTCGGCTATATCGATCCTTCAGCCCGGCCAGCACATGGCGCATGGCCGTGAGTTTCCCCGCATCCCGCATGACCGATGCGTTCATATCCATCTGCTCCTGCAGCTCCGTCCGCAGGGAGGCCACCTTCTCCGACCCGTCCCCAGACAGCAGGCGTTCCACCTCAGCCCTGGCATACTCCTCCACATCTCCAGGCAAGGGCCGCAACTCGGCCTCCTTCAGATATCTCAGCACGTCCCTTCCGGCCCGTCGCCCAAAGACGATTATGTCCACCAGCGAATTGGTCCCAAGCCGGTTTGCCCCATGAATCGAGACGCAGGCACACTCGCCGGCGGCGTAGAAGCCGGGCATAGGGCTGTTCACCTCGTCGATCACGACCCTGCCATCCACATCGGTGGGTATGCCACCCATGGCGTAGTGGGCAGTGGGCTGAACCGGGATCGGCTGCCTGGACGGCTCGATCCCTAAGTAGGTGCGCACAAAGTCCATGATGTCCGGGAGCCTCTGCTCCAGCAGTTGAGGATCCAGGTGGGTGAGATCCAGATACACGAAATCCCGGCCGTCTATCCCGCGTCCCTCGCGAATCTCGGTGTAAATGGCACGAGAGACCATGTCCCTGGGCGCCAGATCCAGCAAAGTGGGCGTGTAGCGCTCCATGAAGCGCTCACCGTTCCGGTTGCGCAGCACTCCCCCCTCGCCCCGGGCTCCTTCAGTGATCAAGATGCCCATCTTGTAGATGCCGGTGGGGTGAAACTGGTAGAACTCCGGATCCTCGAAGGGAATGCCCTTACGGTAGGCAACGGCCACTCCATCCCCGGTGAAGGTCAGGGCGTTACTCGTGACCTTGTAAACCCTCCCATAGCCGCCGGTAGCAAACACCACCGCCTTCGCGTGGAAGGTGTGGATCCCGCCGCTCCCGATCTCCAGCGCCACAACCCCCTGGCACGTCCCATCCTGGACTATCAGGTCCAGCAGGTGATACTCATTGAAGAAGACCACCTCGTTCTTTATGCATTGCTGGTACAGAGTCTGGAGGATCATGTGGCCGGTCCGGTCTGCCGCATAGCAGGAGCGGTGCACTGGGGCCTTGCCATAATCGCTGGTGTGCCCGCCAAAGAAGCGCTGCGCTATCTTCCCGTCCTGGGTCCTGCTAAACGGCAATCCCATGTGCTCCAGGTCGTACACGGTGTCGATGGCCTCCTGGCACATGATCTCCACAGCGTCCTGGTCGGCGAGGTAGTCGCTTCCCTTCACGGTATCGAACATGTGCCATTCCCAGTGGTCCTCCTCCAGGTTCCCCAGGGCTGCCCCTATCCCACCTTGAGCCGTCCCAGTATGGGAGCGGGTGGGATAGAGCTTGCTCAGAACGGCCACGTGAGCCTTCCCCGACATCTGCATGGCGGCCATCAACCCCGCGCCGCCGCCGCCCACAACTATCGCATCGAACTTATGGTACATGGCCGCTACCTCACGCTCATGGGGTTGAAGTAGGCTGGAAGGACAAGATGATCTGGGTGCCTACCAGCAGAAAGACGAAACCCACCACGTAGAGGGTGGTCATGGTGACCAAGCGCCACGATCGAGTATGGATGTAGTCGTCGGAAACCACCCTCGCCCCATTCATTCCATGGATGAGGGCGAGCCACAACATCCCCAGGTCGTACCATCGCCACGCGGGGATACTCCACCGACCAGCAACGAAGGCGAAGTTCACGTTCTCGATAGGCTGAAACGCGTGCATTATGGCCAGGTGGATCAGCACCAGCAGGAGGAGGGCAACGCCCGATATCCGCATGAAGAGCCACGACCACAGTTCGAAGTTGCTGCTTTTCGCTCTTGTCGACGAAGCCGTGTATATCATTGATCACCCCTCCGATCATGGGTTGACGAACAACATCAACCATACCGTGGGCCCGAACAGGACAAAGAAGAGCACAACCATTCCCCAGAAGATCCGTTCCTGATATAGAGAGCCCTTTTCCCAGAAATCGATGATGGTCACCCTGATACCGTTGAGGGCGTGGTAGATCACTGTGCCCACCAGCAACAGCTCGAAGATACGAACGATTGGGTTGTGATAGATCGCCTCCCAACCGTTGTAGACCCCGGGACCGTAACCGATCAGAGACGTATCCGCTATGTGCGCCAGCAAGAAAAGCACGATCAATAGGCCGGTCACCCGGTGGAGCAACTGGGCCCACTGACCGGTCTGTCCCCTGTAGTTGGCGAACCACGTCGCCGACCACCGCCGATTGATGCTCATTCCCCAACCCCCATCTCGATCGTCGAGAGTCCACCTCGGGACGCAAGGGGACCCCACAGAAGCCGCGGAGAGGTTGTCGCCTTGAGACTCTGGTGACGCTCGTGCAGGTCATACCGGGCTGATGCCCGGCTTCTAGAACAGCCTTATAGCGAGAACCGTGCCAAGGTGGTGAGGAGAAATATCAAGGCAGTGTACGGCGGCTTGCGGAAACAGGACATCCTGCACCATGTCATGCTGAGCGCCAGCGAAGCATCTCTTCGTTACTG
>DAHXJB010000057.1:0-1949 GCA_027372455.1 Chloroflexota bacterium
GACCTCGCTCAGATCATCCAGGCGAACCTCAAGGAGATAGGAGTGAACGCCAAGATCGCAGATGTGGAGGCGGCTCAGTATGATAACCGACTCAACAAAGGAGACATCGTGACCATCATCCACACCTACGGTCGCACAAACCGGGACCCCGGATCGCTTGTGACTGGGGCAAAAGCCTGGTACAACGAGAAGCAAGGTGGTTGGTGTCACTTCGAGTCGGCCGCGTGGGATAAGCTGGTGACCGACCTCCAATCCACCATGGACAAGGAGAAGAGGCAGGGTATATGCCGCCAGATACAGCTAATGGCCTTGGACGAATGCTTCACCAACCCTGTTGCTCCGCAGGACCGGGCATTTAGCTACGCCAATTACGTCAAGGGTTTCAACTACGATCTGGACAATGCCCCTCTGGTGGGCGACTTCTGGCGCGACAAGAAGTAGTCGATGTGGGGCGGCGTGAGATCGACGTGTCTCACGCCGCCACGTGCTGTGATCAGCCAATGCCGTCTTACTGCATCCAGGTACGGCGCGACCTCCGGGCCACGCCGGCACAGCGAGACTGGAGAGGATATCCCGTATGATCAACTTCATTGTCAGACGGCTTGTGCAGGCTCTCCCAGTAATCCTGTTTACGACCTTTCTGGTGTTCATGCTCATCCATCTGATCCCGGGCGATCCCGCGCAGACGGTAGCCGGATCGGATGCTACCCCGAAGGAGATAGAAGCGGTTCGCATCAAGATGGGACTCGACAAGCCACTGCTCGTGCAGTACGGCATCTGGCTGGGAAACGTGTCCCGAGGCGATCTCGGTGAGTCCTACATCAGCAGAATGCCGGTAAGCGAACTGGTCGGTGACGCGTTCCCGGCCACCGCGCAGCTGTCCCTGGCGGCCCTGTTCCTCGCCCTGCTCATATCGTTGCCCTTTGGGATAATGGCTGCACTGAAGCAGGGCTCCAAGTTCGACTTCCTCGTAACCTGGTACACGGCGTTGGGCCTCGGCGTCCCAAACTTCTGGGTGGGGATTCTCTTCATACTCCTCTTCTGTCTCGTCCTGGGCCTGTTGCCACCCGGGGGCCGGGTAGACCCTTTCGAAAATCCTATCATGGGACTGAAGAGTCTTCTGCTGCCCGCTCTAACCCTTGCCATCAACATGTCAGCAGTCCTCACCCGCTTCATTCGCACCGCTATGCTGGAGGCACTCTACGAGGACTATGTCCGCACCGCTCGGGCTAAGGGGCTGTCGGAGCGGGCCGTCGTCGTCGGCCATGCCTTCCGCGCCGCGCTTGTCCCGGTGGTGACTGTTATCGGGTTGCAGACCGGCCGTCTGCTGGGAGGGGCGGTGGTGATCGAATCGGTATTCGCCTGGCCTGGGCTCGGGAGACTGATCGTCCAGGCAGTGGAACAGCGCGACTACACCATCGTACAGGCATGTCTGCTCCTATTGGTCCTGGCATTCGTGGTGATCAATCTGGTGACAGACACCCTCTACGCGTTCCTGGATCCGCGAATTCGCCTCAGCAGGGGAAGGAGCTAGGGATCGATGTTGCTGCGGTACGTCTTGCCAGCCAGTCGTCGGTCAAAGCAGCCTGAGACCTCTCCTAGTCCTTCCCTCGCTGCCACGAGGCGTGTGATGCGAAACCCATCAGGGATAGTGGGCACGGCCATTCTAGTCATATTCCTGTTGGTCGCGTTCATGGCGCCAATGCTGGCTCCCTTCGATCCCCTGGTCCAGCACGCGGGAGACGAGTTGAAGGCCCCGGGGACCACCTACTTGCTGGGCACCGACGAGTTCGGGCGGGACATCTTGAGCCGCATCATCTATGGTGCGCGGCTCTCTCTCGCCGTCGGCATCATTAGCACGGGCATCGGCTTCGCCATCGGTGCGCTAAGCGGCCTAATCACCGGTTTCTTAGGGGGATGGGTGGATGAGATGGTCAACCGACTGTGGG
>DAHXJB010000075.1:0-7167 GCA_027372455.1 Chloroflexota bacterium
GGGGAGAGTATGGCGTACCCCATTGTCAAGACAGTTTTCGGGCGAGTTCTTGTTAGTATCCTGAGCCAAGTGCTTGTTCTACAACCGGTCTGAGCCGGCTGTCCCAACAGCCTCGTGATCTCCTTGACCGCCATTCCGTCGCTGCTGTACTCTGCGCCGCGTCCGGCGAAACGGAAGCGGGCAACACGGGAGCGTGACCCGCCGAGGGATACCCGGATGGGGTGGCGACGGTTGTCCGTCCGGGGAGGTCCGAAGACCTCCCCGCCCACCATCGACCCTCTCCAGGACAACCAGAGCTATCCCCCCCATGCCTTGTAAACTCAAAGCATCGGCTGCCACGGCCTTTCTCGAAGCCTCGGGTGTTGCCCACTTTCCTTGTCCGTGGCAACTCTGTCGGGAGCAGCCACCTCTCGCCGTCGGTGGCCAAACCGAGGCTCAGACCACCAACCCTCGATACACCGACTCGGGCGTCCTGTAGCCTAGGGACTGGTGCAGCCGCTCCCGATTGTAGAACCGGAAGTAGGCGTCCAGGTTCGCTGCGGCCACCGGCACCGTCTCGTAGTCCTTCAGGTAGACCTCCTCCTGCTTGACGCTGCGCCACAGCCGCTCCACGAAGACGTTGTCCAGCGCTCGTCCTCGGCCGTCCATGCTGACCTGCACTCCTCGGGACAAGAGCCTGTCCGTGAACTGTCGGCTGGTGAACTGGCTCCCCTGGTCGCTGTTGAAGATCGCGGGCTTTCCCTTCTCCAAGGCCCTGTCCAGCGCATCCAGGCAAAAGCCCACATCCAAGCTCACCGACACTTCCCAGGACAGGACGTAGCGGCTGTACCAGTCCAGGACCGCCACCAGGTACACGAAGCCCCGGGCCATCCGGATGTAGGTGATGTCCGTGCTCCAGACCTGATCGGGCTTCCTTATCTCTACGTCCCGGAGCAGGTAGGGGTAGACCCGGTGCTCCGGCGAGGGCTGGCTGGTGCGAGGCTTGGGGTAGATTGCCTCCAACCCCATCGTCTCCATCAGCCGAGCCACCCGCTTGTGGTTCACCTGGTGCCCCTCGCCCTTCAGCCAGGCCGTCATCCGCCTGATCCCGTAGAACGGCGTCCGGGTGTACTGCTCGTCGAGCAGCCGCATCAGCAGGAGGTTCTCCTCGCTGATCCCCCTCGGCTGGTAGCCCCACCAACGCGCACTGCCGCACCACGCTCAGGCTCTGGTGCCCGGGCTCGATCAGGCTCCGCTTGGCCTCAGCCGGCCACTCCAGCTTTTTTTTTCAGCCAGTCCAGCTCCACCTTGAGCTGACCGATCTGCTGGTACAAGCTCGCCTTCAGTTCCTCCTCGGCCTTCGCATCCTTCGACCGCTTGGACGAGAACAGCCCCGGCAACTCCTCCAGCACCTGGCGCTTCCACTGGGCGATCTGCCCGGGATGCACCCCGTACTCGCCGGCGATCTCGTTCATCGTACGCGGCCCCTTGATCGACTCCAGGGCTACCTTCGCCTTGAACTCCGCGCTGTGCCGTCTGTGCTGTGCCACCTGGATCATTCCTCCTGCCGCTCCTCGGCACAGCTATCCTAACAAATCACCCTGTCCAGTTTTCGGGGGACACTATAGAGGATATCTCGGAAGTGCTCAGAGCCGTGTCAGGATTCGTGGTCACACTCTCAAGAATCTCTCAGGGTTACGCGGACCCTGATGTTTCCTTGAGCTCTTGCTCGCGAATCTTGAGTTTTCCTTGAGCCACTAAGTGTCATTATAAGTGTTTGGTGCGCCCATCACTCTTCTGAGGAAGGGGCGCGGGAAGGGATCGAGCATCGTCGCCGGGCGATTGGTGCTGTTTCGGCAGCCCGGGGAAGCATCTGCAACGCAGGACCACTGCAAGAGGGGAGCAAGCGGCAGCGTGGATACCGACACAGTTGTCATGGAAGATGTCGAGAGCCCGGTAGCCTCGACTCAGCAGGTTACTGGAGAATCCGAGCATCAGCTACGGCGGGCCGTTGGGGCGTGGGGCTCCTTCACCTGGGGCTACGCGGATGTCGGCGCCGACGTCTACGTCGCCCTGGGTCTCGTGATGGCCGCGGCCCAGGGCGCGACCAACGTCGCCTTCCTGTTCGCCGGACTGGTCTACATCTGCGTGGGGCTGGCCTACACGGAATTGGCCGCGGCATACCCCTTCGCCGGTGGCGGCCAGTTCTACGTACTACGCGGGCTCGGCGACCTGCTCGGCTTCACGGCAGGATGGGCGGTGCTGCTGGACTTCACCATCGACATCTCGCTCTTCGCCCTGGCCTCCGCCGGCTATGTCAGCTTCTTCTTCCCTGTGCTCCGGCGCACCGCCGATCTCAACATCTTCGGCCTGGTTTTCCCCCAGACCCAGCCCCTACTGATCCTTGCGGCGACGGCCCTGGTCCTTTTCCTGACCGGACTAAACATCCTCGGCGTTCGGGAGTCGTCCACCTTTAACGAGATATTTGGCGCGCTGGACATCGTCTCCGAATCGGCGGTCCTCTTTTTCGGCTTCCTCTTTGCCTTCAACGGACCGCTGCTTCTCCAGCAAATGACGTTGTCCTGGCCGGACCCCTACCACCTGGCATACGGCGCCAGCCTGGCGATCATTTCCTTCGTCGGTCTGGAGTCGATAAGCCAGGCCTCCCAGGAGACCGTGCGGCCCTCCACCGTGGTCCCGCGCACCTCTATCGGTCTGATCCTGACAGTGCTGATCTACGCCCTGGCCTTCTCGAACCTGGGTTTGGCCATGCTGCCCTGGCAAACCTTCGCCGAGCACAACGCGGATCCGGTGGCCTGGCTCGCCAGCCACGTCCCCTTCATCGGCATTGTCGCTGCGCCCTACGCCGCCGGCCTCGGCGCAACGCTACTTCTTATCTCCTCCAACGCCGGCGTGTTTGGATCCTCCCGTATCACCTACTCCATGGGGCGCTACAGGCTGCTGCCGGCATGGTTTGGCCACGTGCACCCCCGCTTCCGGACGCCGGTGCGCACCATCCTGGTCTTCTCGGGGGTGGCGCTGCTGGAGTTGTGGGGCGCGGGCCTCTCGAAGAACGCCTTCGACACCCTGGGCAACATGTACGCCTTCGGTGCAGCCTCCGCCTATATGCTGGTGTTCATCTCCCTGCTAGTCCTTCGAGTGAAGGATCCCTGGACCCCTCGGCCCTTCCGGGTTCCGCTGAACGTCCAGATCGGTGGCCGGCACGGTCCCCCCGTCGTGCTGCCGATTGTCGGAGTGCTCGGCTTCCTGGGGATCAGCTCGATCCTGGTGATGGTAGTGTTTACTCACGACATCGGCCGAATCGCCGGTCCGAGCTGGATCCTGGGCGGACTGGCAATTTACTGGATCTACCGCAAGCGAGCCGGCCTGCCCCTCTTCGGCAGTCTCCGCCACAACTGGGCCAAGGAGCAGGCCGAGGTGTACCACGATGCCGGGGAGACTGAGATGCTGGAGGAGTTCCAGGAGAACATCCAACGCCGTGATCGGCTGCTCTCGGTGCAGAACGGGAGCAAGAACGGCAGTCATGTATCGGAGGACCAGTACCGATGAGCCGAACGATGGTGGCCTTGAGATCGCTGACCGCCCTACTCCTAATCGCTCTGGGGTTGGTCATCGTCGGGCGCGGGGTGATAGGGGGAGCTCCGTTCAGCTTCACCGCCATGGGGGCCCTGATGGCAGGGTTGGGGATCTACCGCATCAGGCTCCTCCGGGGTCGCGGGAGGCAACGCTGATGGAACCGGTTCATGTGACTGTCGCCGGGGCGGCGATCGCCCTGGCCTTTGTGGCATCAATCGGCAGCGTGATCGTCTGGATGTTGCGTCTACCGGAGCAAACGCCGACGAGCCTGCGGGTGGCCAAGGCGATGCGTATGGCCGACTACGCGAATCTGATCCTCGTACCCGTTTTGGGCACTGCCCTATCCGACAGAATGGTGGCCCTCGGCGCGCAGATGGCCAAGGCGCGGAAGTCCGAGATGGTGGTGTTCTGCGTTATCGAGGTGCCCTGGTCGCTGCCGCTGAGCGCACATCTCGAAGCGGCCGAGCGGATGGCCCAGGAGGCACTGGACCGTGCGCAGCGCATCACCAACCACTACGACGTTCCCCTGACATCCCGGATCATCCACGCACGCGGCGCGGGCACTGCCATCGTCGAAGAGGCAGTGAACAGCGGAGCAGACATTATACTGATGGGGGACCTCCCCGGCCGAGCTGGCGAAACACGCTTCAACGCAGCGACCAACTATGTTTTCACCCACGCTCCCTGTGAGGTCGTTATCGACAGGCCGGCACTGGACAACCTGTTCCTGATGTTGGACAAGGACGTCAACTACGACCCGAGCGCGGGTGTCACCCGCAAGGCGCAGAGCAACTAGGCAGACCGGCGCAGTAAGTGTGTGGTTTTGTGGGGATACCCCCGGTAGTGTACGGTATATTGTGGAAACGTCTACCATGTCATGAGTCCACCGAAATAAGGTCGTTACGAGCTGCGGCGCCACAACATGCGGGCTCGCGGGCATAGAGCCAGTCCCAGATGTTGCGGTGTCTGCACCCCGTCGGGGGGTTATTTCGGTCGACTCATGTCATGCTGAGCGAAGCGAAGCATCTCCACGTTCCGCCGGAGAGATCCTTCGCTAACGCTCAGGATGACACCGATCAGAAACGCTGTTCAGAAACTTCAAGTTTCTGTGCTTCGCACAGGGTTCCCGGAACCCTGAGGTACTCAGGATGACACCGATCAGAAACGCTCAGGATGACACCGATCAGAACCATTGGGGCGCAGCACTAGTCGTTCTCGGACAGAAGGCGGTAACCTACACCGGGCTCGGTGACGATGTACCGCGGGGTTTGAGGATCGGATTCTATCTTCTGGCGAAGCTGGGCTACATACACGTGCAGGTAGTGGGTCTCGGACCCATACTCCGGCCCCCAGACCAGTTGGAGAAGCATCCGATTGGTGAGAACCTTGTTGGGGTGGGTCACGAAGACCTTCAACAGGTCGTACTCGGTAGGGGTGAGGTGAACCTCGCAGCCGGCGACTCGCACCGTCCGGCGTTCGAAATCAACCTCCAGATCCCCGGCTCGGAAGACGGCCGCACTGCCGCTCCCAGGGTGGGCCGCGTGGCGCAGTGCCACTCGAATCCTCGCCAGCAACTCCTCCGTACTGAAGGGCTTGGTGACGTAGTCGTCAGCCCCCAGGTCGAGGGCCGCCACCTTGTCTCGGTCCGCGCTTCGCACGGACAGGACCACGATGGGGATGTTCCCCCTGGTGCGCAACTCTCGGATGACCTCTACCCCACTCATGTCCGGCAGACCAAGATCCAGGATCAAGAGATCAGGATGGTACCGCACGTAGCCATCCAGGGCCCCCTGGCCGCTGTCTGCCGTCTCGACCTGGAAGCCGTGGCGGGTCAGATTGGTTCGGAGCGCCAACAGGATCTCCGGCTCGTCGTCCACCACGAGAATACGCGCACCCGCATGCTGTGTCATGCCCTCTGCTCCTGGGTCACCACCTTTTTGTCCTGCCGAGACAGCGGCAGCGTGAAAACGAAAATAGTTCCGCCCCCTTGCTGCCTCTCTGCCCAGATCCGTCCCCCATGGGCCTCCACGAGCCCCCTGGCAACCGCCAAACCAAGCCCGGTGCCCTTCGGTCGCGGAGCGCCGTCTTCCACTCGATAGAAGGGTTCGAATAGCCGGGCCATAGCTTCCGCGGGGATGCCGGAGCCCTGATCAGCCACCTCGATCCTGACCTCCTCGCCCTCTCGTCGGGCGGAGATGCGGATCTCGCTTCCAGCCGGTGAGTACTTTACCGCGTTCTCCACAAGGTTTGAAAGAACCTGATCGATCTCCACGTAGTCCAGGGGCACCGGGGGAAGCTCCCTCTGTACGTCGAGCACTAGCCGGTGCCGCGCGGTCGTCGGACGCAGCCTGCCCAGGACATCGTCCATCAGCGCCCCTATGGGATACCAATCCAGCTCCGGCCGCAGGCTGCCGGCCTCGATACGGGAGAGATCCAGCAGGTTGCCGACGATCCGGTTCAGCCGCTGGGCCTCCCTAACGATGGCCCCCGCGAACTCGTCCTTTTCCTGCTCGGTCCACTCCACATCCTTCTGCAAGAGGCTCCCGCCCGAGGCCATAATAGAGGCCAGGGGCGTTCGAAGGTCATGGGATACCGCGTTGAGCAGCGCGGTTCTCAGTTCGTCGGTGCGCCGAAGGATCTCCGCCTCGGTTGCCTCCTGGCGAAGGCGGCGGCGCTCG
Source organism: Chloroflexota bacterium (assembly GCA_027372455.1). Lineage (GTDB taxonomy): Bacteria > Chloroflexota > UBA6077 > UBA6077 > UBA6077 > JAJYNT01. The sequence goes on from DAHXJB010000075.1 coordinate 6,255, forward strand.
ACGGCAAGCCCCAGCTGGGAGGCGACGGCCGAAAGCAGCCGATCATCGGCGGGATCGAACTCGGGTGCCCCTGGTGGGTGGGCTAAGAGGATGGTGCCTGCACGCCGGCCCTGGGACTTCACCGGCACCACGTGCACGTCCTCCTGCCCAGCCTGAGGGGATAACCCCGGAAGGTATGGTGGTATCACCCGCACCCATCGCCCCGGGGAGGCTCGCCGTTCCCTGGACGGAGCTGCGCCCTCGCTGAGCATCTCGGTTGGCACGTTGGACAGGGTGCGGATCGCCGCCACATCGCCAACCACCTCCCGCACAGGGGATTCCCTGTTGTCAGTCAGTTCGATGGCAACTGCGACCAGCTGGAGCTCCTGTCGCAACCGTTCCGCCAGGGCGCCGAGGGCATGCTTGAGATCTGGATCGCCCACCAGGCGGACCACGTCGTACAGGACTACCGCCTCCCGCTCCCTCTGTTCGGCCTGGTGGGCCCTATCGCGTTGCCCGGCAGCTAGCTGTCCGGTGATGAGGGCTGTCAGCAGGAAAAGTAGAAGCGCCAGCCATTCCTCCGGCCTGTCGATGGTGAAGGTGTGCAGCGGCATCACGAAGAACCAATCGAAAGTAAGGAAGGCAGTGAAAGAGGCAAGAATGGCTGGCCCGCTTCCGAAGGCCACGGCGGCAGCGAGCACCGCGATGAGGTAGAGCATCGAGACGTTTGGGATCGTGATGTAGGCAAGGATGAGACCTATGAGACCGCTCACCAGAGCCACTGCTACCAGAGCCACCAGATAACCAATCCACCGCAAGCGGAGAACACCCCGCCATCGATCAGCCGTGCGCACTTCCATCCTCCATCTGAAGGAGCAGTAGTACCAACCAACTCTATCAGCAATCCACACACTGGAATCTTAACAGGTACTGG
>DAHXJB010000083.1:0-3789 GCA_027372455.1 Chloroflexota bacterium
TGCATCACTATCTTGTCGTACTCGTCCAGTCGGGGAGGCAGGTACTTCAGTAGGAATCGGATCCTCTGATCCCATCCATTGGGGAGGTCTTGAGCTACGCCGCCGATTCGGAACCAGACCGGGTGCATGCGAGCGCCACAGATGGCCTCGACGATCTCCAGGATCCGCTCTCGGTCGGTGAACATGTAGAACACCGGCGACATCTGCCCCAGGTCCTGGGCGAAGGTGCCGTACCAGACCAGGTGGCTGGCCAGCCGGAACAGTTCAGCCATCATCACCCGGATCACCTTCGCCCGCTCCGGCAGCTGGATGCCGGCAAGTTGCTCCACCGAGGTGAGATAGGCCAGTTCGTTCTGGACACCGGCGAGGTAGTCGACACGATCGGTGTAGGGAAGATAGGTGTGCCACGACTGCCGCTCGCCCATCTTCTCCGCGGCGCGATGGTGGAATCCGATGTCCGGGACGGCGTCGATGATCTCCTCCCCGTCCAGCTGGAGGACGATCCGGAAGGGACCGTGGGTGCCCGGGTGCTGGGGACCCAGGTTGAGGAACATGAACTCCTCGCCTTCCTGCCGGCGCCGCAACCCCCAATCCTCCGGCCGGAACTGGAGAGCCGCCTGCTCGGTCTGTTCTTTCTGCTGACTCAGCTGGTAGGGACCTATCTCGGTGGCCCGAGCCGGATGGTCCTTTCGGAGGGGATGACCCTTCCAGGTGGTGGGCATCAGAATGCGCCTGAGCTTCGGATGGCCCTCGAAGATGATCCCGAACATGTCCCAGACTTCGCGCTCATACCAATTGGCCGAGGGCCAGATATCGGTGATGGTACGTAGCGTGGGGTGGTCGCCCTTCAGCGGCACCTTCAACCGCACGTCGGCGTTGCGGCCGTAGGAGAGCAGGTGGTAGACCACGGTGAAATCGCCGGCAGGCAGACTGCGCCGGTCAGCTCGGGTGCGTTCGTCGACGGCGGTGAGATCGAAGAGGGTGCGATAGGGCTGCTTTATCCCGGTCTTGAGATATGTCAGCAGCTCCCTGACCCTGTCGCTGGAAACCCAGAGGGTCGGGATCATGTCGGCCGTGGGCTGGACCGCGAGGATCGCCTCTCCGAACCGGCTCTGCAATTCCTGGACTACGTCGACGTTATCGCTCATGACGGTGATTTCAGCGATTATTTCCCTGGGATGCCCGCTATCTGGCCTGTCAGACCCCACCCCTGCCCCTCCCCGCTACATGGAGGGGATAACTTCTCCTCGCGTTACACCTCGGTGGGCGGGCGAAGGGTGGTCACCTGTTGCCGTTGGGGCCGTTTCAGTTCCCTCATGGCGGGCATCTCCGGTCGTACGACCCCCTGGGGACCGACCACCCAGCTCAAGGGTCGTTTCTCCCTGCCCACCTTTTCCCGCAGCAGCAGCACCCCCTCCAAGAAGGTGTCGGGGCGGGGTGGGCAGCCCTGAACGTACACATCGACCGGCAGGAACTTGTCTATTCCCTGGACGACGCTGTAGATGTCGTACATGCCACCCGAATTGGCGCAGGAGCCCATCGAGATGACCCAGCGGGGCTCCATCATCTGCTCGTATAGCCGTTGGATTATGGGTGCCATCTTCAGGAAGACGGTCCCGGCGATCACCATCACGTCCGCCTCACGGGGTGTGCCTCGGATCACCTCGGCGCCGAAGCGGGCGATGTCGTACTTGCTGGTGATGGCTGTGGCCATCTCCACGTAGCAGCAGGAGAGGCCGAAGTTGAACGGCCACATGGAGTTCTTCCGCCCCCACGCCAGCAGGTCCTGTACCCGAGACAGCACCACGTTGCGACTAAGCTGCTGTTGTGTCACCAGATCGTCGCCGGCGAAGGCGGGGGCGATGGAAGGCCGGCTTAGCCACCACTGCATCAGACGAGGCATCCTCTCTACTTCTTCTTCCGGCCCAGAAGGGCAGGGTCACTTAACCGAGTCCTATCCCGCTCAAGGCCGGCTAATCTCATCGAAGGGTTGGGTTTCTCTGCCTGGGGGTCTTCCAATCGAGGGCGCCCAGGCGCCACAGGTAGACCAGTGCGACGGCCAGGATAGCGATGAAAACCAGCACCTCGATGTAGCCGGGCCAGCTCAATTCGCGAGCCGCCACGGCCCAGGCGAAGATGAAGGCCGCCTCCAGGTCGAAGATCACGAAGAACATCGCCACCAGGTAGTACTTCACATCGAAGCGTCGACGGGCCGCTCCGGTGACGACGATGCCCGACTCGAAGGGCTGTCCTGTCTGGGGTTCCATGTGGCGCGATCCCAGAACATAGGAGAGCCCCAACATGACTCCCACCAGGAAGAGCACGGCGCCAAAGTACACGACGAAAGGCCAGAGAGGTGCTGTCTGCATCGGGTAGATGCCTCCGTATCCCTGTATGCTGCTTGCAACTTGTGGACCAACCAGCCGGTTCGGGACCAAAGAGGATGAAGTCGCTGTACGGATCGGCTTCTTGCGTCTCTCATCCCGATGGCCTATCATTTTATTGACAATCAAATACTCCTCTTCGGCTGCTTCTGGGAGCAGGCGATTCTGGCGGTGGTTCCAGAGTGGGGCTGGGCTTACAAAAGCAGCGAGCGATGGCTCGTGGGACTCGGTGGCCGAGAGGTGATTTCTGAACCAGAGATCACCCCTTGGGATCAGGCATCCCATCGGGCCATTTTGTTACCTTTTTGTGGGGAGGTGCCCCGATGCTGTCGAACAAAGAGGGAGTTGCCGCCCTCTCAGTTGCTCTCAACGCCGTCCTGGTCGTTCTCAAGCTGGCCGTCGGCTTCACAATAGGCTCTGTGGGCGTCATATCCGAGGCCGTGCATTCCGGGATCGATCTGCTGGCAGCCCTCACGGCCTTCCTTGCGGTTCGGACCTCGTCCCGGCCACCCGACGAGGAGCATCTCTATGGCCACGGCAAGGTGGAGAATCTGGCTGGAGCCGCTGAGGCCATGATGATCTTTCTGGCGGCACTTTTCATCATCAACGAGGCCGTCCAGAAGTTGCTGCACGGTGTTCAGATGGAGGCCGTGGATCCGGGCATAGCCATCATGGTGGTTTCCACCGTCGGAAACCTGGTGGTTGCGCGACTGGTGATGCGCGTGGCCAAGAGCACCGACTCGGTGGCTCTGGAGGCGGATGGCTGGCACCACATGACCGACGTGCTTACCTCTTTGGGGGTGGCCATCGGTTTGGTGGTGGTGCGGGTTACCAATCACGCGGAGCTGGATCCTCTGATCGCCATCGGGGTCGCGCTGGTGATCTGCAAGGCGGCCTACGACATAACCGTCCGCTCGGTTCGGGACCTCCTTGATACCAGCCTGCCTCAGACGGAGCAGGCGATGATCCGTGAAGCCCTGGAGACTCACAAGCCGGACGTGGTTAGCTATCACCGGGTCCGCTCTAGGAAGGTGGGGGCCGAGCGTCACGTCGATCTGCATCTCGTAGTGAAGCGCGATGCCACGGTCCAACAGTCCCACGATCTGTGCGACCATCTGGAGAGCCATCTCCGGGATGCCCTGGGACCATCGACCTCCCTGGGAATTCACGTGGAGCCGTGCGAAGGGGAGTGCGGGCAGTGCCACTTCGACTGCCCTCCCCGTGAGGAGAAGGCGGAGTAAGGGAAAGGCGACCCATCCCCCATCCCCCTTCCCGGCACGGGAAGGGGGTGTTCCGTTGCGCCTGGCGGGGCCGGAAAGCCGGATGCTATACTACTGACAGGTGCCATGGAACAGTACAGTTCTGAGTTCTGAGTAACCCAGAACTCAGAACTCAGAACCCAGAA
>DAHXJB010000086.1:0-4541 GCA_027372455.1 Chloroflexota bacterium
TAAACGACCACTTTAGATGCAGTCCAGGAAGACGATACCTGGGCTGCATAAGGAGAAGCTGAGGCTCGGCTGAGAGCTGGATGAGAGTTCCAGAGAGCCGAAGGCAAGCAGTGGGCTGCCGGCCCAGTACCGGGTTGGAGCAGTTCCCCTGGTGTGAGAGTTCGGCGACCCTTGGAGCGAGGTAGACCCCATCGGCCATGAGGAAGATGCTCACCTGGTTGCGCCCGGCAAGGGCGGCCTCAGCCAGACGGAGCGCCGTGTGGCAGTCCTGGGACTCCACGCCACTGGACAGGAGAATAGCCAGTCTCATGGGCGGCGGTACCCGTTACGGCTCTTGGAGGCTGCAGTCAACTCCTGCCGGAAGGCGTCGATCCCGATCCGATCGATCAGCTTCCCAAGACGCTCACCGGGAAGCGCCAGCTGCTTCCACACGGCGACGATCGACTCGACCCGATCCAACGCCTCCTCCTCGGTGAGAAACTCCTCGAACAGCTGACCCATGCGGGGCTCCCGTCCCCACTTCCCGCCGACGAACAGGTTCCACCCCGTTCTCGCGGCCGATACTGCCGCGGTTGGGCAACGGCTGATGCACTCTCCGTCCCGATAGCAGCGGTTTAGATCGAAAACCGGCTTGCCCTCCACCAGCTCGATGGCCTTGGCCCGGCACCCCTCGGCGCACAGACCACAGCTGATGCACAGCTCCTCGTCGGCAAGCTCAGGCAATGCGACCGCCATGAAGCCGATGTCGTGCTCCTGGGGCTTGGCGCAGGCGTTGGGGCAGCCGGTGACCCCCATCTTCAGCTTGTGGGGAACGCCACTCTGCCCGTAGAAGCGGCTATCGAGGGCAAGACCCAGGGAGCGGGTGCTGGCCAGGGCATGGGGGCAGACGTCGTCACCCTGGCAGGCGACAACCACGCGAATGCGAGGTCCGCAGGCACCCAGGGGGATACCGATCTCGGCAAGACGATCGGTGACCGCCTGCACGTCGGCCCAACGTACCCAGGGGATCTCGATACCCTGGCGGATAGTGATGTGGATCTTGCCTCGACCATACTGCCGGGCGATGTCGCCGATCGCGGCGAGCTGGTCGCTGGTGAGTTCGCCGAGGGTGACCTTGAGGCGGACCAGGAAGAAGTCTTCCTGGCGTTGCTTGATGATCCCTCCGGCCTTGAGGATCTCTAGATCCGGTGTCCTCTGGGGCATTGTGCAGCTCCATTCTGGTGTCGGCGGCTTGCCCTGCCCGCGGCCTAGAAGCCGCCGACAGTTGTCTAGTATTCCGACTGCTATACTCAACAATACGAACAGGGCCATTATAGCCGTGGGGCGAGGGCTGTCAAGCGATGAGACTTCAGGGGGTGCAGCTCAGGTTTCCGGGATTGGGAAGCCGTCCCCAGAGAGGGGCGGTGGGAGCGGTAGGGGCGAAGCATTCGCTGTTCGACTCGCCCGTGCGCCCCGATGCCGCTCGGCGAATGCTTCGCCCTTCGTTGCCGCTGCATACGAGGAGGGGTTGTCCCTACCACCCGGGCAGGGCGAAGCATTCTGGCCCGAATGCTTCGCCCCTACATCGGCTTGGCTAGCTGTTTCCCGGAATCTTGCGCCGCACCCGGCCTCAGGGGGCGAGCAGCAGATGCTGGCCATCGGCCGAGCGTTGATGCTGAAGCCAAGGCTGCTGATGCTGGACGAGCCATCCCTGGGGTTGGCACCTGTGATCAAGGAAGCGTATCTCGGTCCTGGACTCTGGCGAAAATGATGCAAGGGGAGGAAGGAAGGCATGGAACAACTCCTGAGTAGAGAAGAGTTGTTGGGACTCAACCCTACCGGTTCCAACAGGAGGTTGTTCCATGCTGCCATCTATTGTACAACCGTCCCCGTCGTTATGCCGCTTCATGGAGCAATTGGATTTGCCGCTCTCGGAACCGCAGCTTCGGCATCTGACCGGTGTGGTCGATGCCCTCTTGGTGTGCGACACGGAGCGAACCATCGCGGCCCTGCACCGTCAGTTCGTCGAGACCGTCGATCCTTCGAACATGGCCGATTTCTTCCGCATCAGCCCCTGGCGGGCCGACGTTGTGCGTCAGAGGCTGCAAGCCTTCATGGTCAAGTGGGCTGTCGACCAGCCACCGAGCTCGGTGATCCGGATCAGTCTGGACGATTCCATTGCCGAGAAGGACAAAGCCACGCGTCACTTGGAACCGGTGGACTGGCACTACGACCATATCGAGAGCCAGAAGGGGCGACCCCGGTTCAAGAACGGCCTGGGCTACCTGGGCTGCACGATAAGGGTCGGCTCGGTGGAGTTCACCTACGACATCCGGATCTACCCGCGGGAGCGCACCGTGCGCCGTCTCAATCGCCAGCGATCCAAGGAGCAACGTCTCCACTTCCTGAGTGTCAACACCGTTTTGAAATTCCCTGAAATCACCGGTTTGAAATTCCCCAGGTTGGCCGTCGCCAGCGGCCTGTGATCGGCTAGGTCCTCCTTTCAGTAGCCAAGTTGTAGGTGGTGGCGAAGCCGGCGGCGTGGGATAATGGCGCCGCCTGGACGGAGGATAGGGCAACCCTGGGGAGGGACCCGAGCGCCGATCCAGGGCCGCATACCCACCTGGGGCGGGCTTTCCGCCCCAGGCCCTTTTTGAGGGCTCGGGGAGCGGCAGGAAAGCGATAAACCCAAGGGTTGCCCAAGCACCAGCCTGATCTTGGGCACCAACCTCTCCTGCGCCTCTAGCTGGGGCTGAGCTCCACCTTCTGGAGCAGACCCGCTCGCCGCTTCTCCTTCAGCCGGTAGCTCTCACCTCCTCGGATGTTGATGGTGGTCGAGTGGTGCAGCAGCCGATCCAGGATGGCCGAGGCTATCGCCACGTCCGGGAAGAGACTCGTCCAGTCCCCGAAACTCTTGTTGGAAGTTAGGACGACCGATCCCCGCTCGTACCTCCTGGATACCAGCTCGAAGAACCAGTTGGCTGCCCTCCTATCCAAAGGTAGGTATCCCACCTCATCGATGGCCAGGAGCTTCGGCCGCAGGAAGATGCTCATCCTCCTCGTCACCGACTCCGTCCCCTCAGACAGGTAGTCCACCATCTGCTGCATCGTCACGAAGTAGGCCGTGTACCCCCGCCTGATCGTCTCAAGGGCAAGGGCCACCGCTATGTGGGTCTTCCCCACTCCGGGTGGTCCCAATAGGACCACGTTCTCAGCCCCCTCCAGGAAGCGCAGTGTGAGCAGTTCGGCGATCTGCTTCTTGTCGATGCTCGGCTGGAAGGAGTAGTCGAAGTCGGCCATGGTCTTGTGATAGGGAAGGCGAGCTAGCCGCGTCTTGACCACCACGTTCCGCTCGTACCGCGCCCTCGTCTCCTCCTGGAGCAACTCATCCAGGAACTCCAGGTAGCTCACCTCTCCCCGAGTCGCCTCCTGGCATACTCGGTCCAGCACCTCGGCCATGTGGGGCAACCTCAGCCGGTCAAGGGCCAGCCGGACCCTATCCTCAACGAGTGGGGCTTGCATAGGCCACCTCCTCGTATGCCGATAGGCTCCTCTCCTCGACATCCAGCCCCTCCCGAGGAATGAGCCGCAGCAGTTTGCTTGCTTCCTGCTTCGGGAGCGCCAACTCCTCCGAGGCCACCCTCTCCACAGTTAAGACCGGCGACGATCCCGCCTGGACCAGCTTGGCGGGAAGCAGTTGGCCTTCCTTGGAGCGGAAGCTCACCCTCCCCTCCAGACTCTCGATCACCTCCACCTGTTCAAAGGCATGGCTCCGGCTGAGTTCGTACAGCTTGCCCCGATAGGAGAGTCTGGCATCCTTGCCGGCGCTGCGCAGGGAGTGGTAGTCGGTATCGTAGCGGACTCGTCCGTGGACCTGACCCAGGAGCAACGCCTCCTCGGCATACCGCTTGGCCACCACCTCCCCATGGGTGCCGTGGACCCGCTGGTTGGCTACCCCTTCCGTCCATTCCCGAGCCCGGCCGTTCAGGCCCGGCAGCTCCAGCTTGCCGCTCCTCACCTCCTCGCCCACCCGCACCCAGAAGTTACCCCGGACATATCCCACCCCTCGCTCCACCTTCCCCTTGGTCCTAGCCCGGTAGGGTTGGCAGAAGCGTGGCGAAAACCCGTAGTACAGGGAGAAGTCCAGAAACCGGCCGGGGAATATCGGGCTCCCGTCCTCCCTCCGGCCCAGGATCCCTGTCTTCAGGTTGTCGTGTAGGATCGTCTCGGGGATCCCCAGGGCCTCGAACGCATGGAGGTGGCAGCTAAGGAAGTGCTCCATATCCAAGGAAGTGGTGAACTCCAGGTAGCTGGCCCGGGGGTATCCCAGGGTGAAGAGGAAGCCATGGAGTTTCTTCCACCTATCCTCCCCCGAGTCGTAGATCCTCCCGAACTCCCCCCAGTCCACCTGGGCCTGCTTGCCTGGTCCCGTCTCGAACCGCTCCGTCGCCTCCCTCTTGCGAACGATCTCCCTCCTGATCGGCGCCAAGAACTCCCGCAGAACGGAGATCTTGCCGGTATATCCCTCCTTGGCGATCTCATCCAAGAGCACCACACCGTTG
>DAHXJB010000101.1:0-4197 GCA_027372455.1 Chloroflexota bacterium
AATGTGGCCCACCAGCGCCCTGGCCAGGTTCACCAGCTTCTCCGATATCCCTCCCCGCTCCATCAACTCGCCCGCGAGGATGAAGAAGGGGATGGCCATGAGGGGGAAGGAGTCCATGCCGGAGACCATCTGGGTGACGACGGCGTTCATCGGGACCTTGCCGTTCTGCACGATGGCCGCCACCGCCGCCAGCCCCATGGAGAAGGAGACCGGAGTAGCTGAGAGCAGGAGTAATGCAAAGACGACGACCAGAGCCGTGATCATGGACGTACTCCCTCCCGCATCGCCCGCCAGGTAGCTGCCATCAGTCGCAGGGTTTCGATAGCGATCATGGTGCATCCAATGGGTACCGACAGATACACCCAGCTCATGGGGATATCAGTGGCGGTGGTCCGGGTGCGGCTGGTTACGTCGATCACCGGCAGGCTGGCCGTAAAGAGAATGGCCAGGAAGACGAGCACGAAGAGCTGGGCCAGGAGTGCAAACCACTGACGCAGTCTGGGATTGAGATAGCGCACCACCACATCCACCATGATGTGGGCTTTGTACCGCATCGTGATCGACGCGCCCACGAAGGTCAACCAGATGAAGAGGTAGCGATCGGTCTCCTCGGTCCAGTAGAGGGGAGCATTGAGAACGTAGCGAAAGAAAACGCCAAGAGCCGTGACCACGACCATCGCGGAGAAGAGCACGACGGCTATGGTGTTTACCAGGGTCTCGTACACGCGCCAGAATGACCTGCTCATGTTGGCTCCTGCGACGCGGGCGCTGGAGGCTACCCGCGAGAGTGGTTCCGTTGGTCAGAAGAGGCTGGATGCCCGGCAGACCAGGGCGGCGAGGGCGCAGAGCCTCTCAAGGAGGACCTGCGCCCTCGGCTCACCTTCGGTGTTGATGACCGTTCCTGGTGGCTATGCGCCCTCGCGGATCTTCTTGATCAGGTCGTTGGCGTTGATCTTGTCCCCGTACTCTTTGAAGAAGGGCTCCATTGCCTGCCTGAAGGGGGCCACGTCAGGGCTGGTCCAGGTCACGCCGGCATCCTTCATCTTCTGCTCGTACTCCTTCTCGCTGGTTGGAGCGTAACCTCGCTGCCAGGACAGGCTCTCGCTGGCTGCATCCTGAACGATCTTCTGGGTGTCTGCCGGCAGGGACTTGAACCACTTGTCGCTAACCAGGAGGGGATTGATGCAGAAGATGTGGCCGGTGTAGGCGGCGTACTTGGTTTGCTCGTGCAGCTTGGCTTGGTAAGCGGCCTCAGCCTTGTTCTCGAACCCCTCCACAACACCCGTCTGCAGCGCGGTGTACAGCTCACCCCACGCGACAGGGGTGGGGTTGGCTCCCAATAGCTGCATCGCCCGAAGGTAGTTCTGAGCCTCCGGCACCCGAACCTTCATCCCCTTCATGTCGGCGATGCTGTTGATCGGCCTCTTGGAGAAGATCTTCCGGAAGGTGGTATCGTACACGACCAGGGTCCTGATACCCCCTTTCTGCAGCAGCTCGTCGGTGATCTGCTTGCCGAGCGGACCATCGAGCACCTTGTGAACGTGATCCAGGTCCTTGAAGATGTAGGGCAACTCGGGAACGGCGTACACCGGAGCCACATTCGCCGCGGTAACGGCGTCAGACATCATGGCCTCCAGGTTGCCGAGCTGCATGCTCTCGAAGGTCACCCGCAGACTACCCAGGGCCGAGTTCGGGTAGATCTGAACCTCTACCTGGCCGTTTGTCTTCTTCTCAACCGTCTCCTTGAACCTCGCCAGCGCCAAGTGGATATTGTCCTGCTCGGTCAGAACGCTGGCGATCTTCATTACGGTCTTGTTGCCGCTCGAGCCGGCTGCAGGCTGCGCCGCGGGCACAGCCGTGGCTGCCGCCTTCGGGGCCGCAGCGGCTGGTGCTGTCGTGGGTGCCGGAGCCTGCTGTCCGCCGCAGGCAGCGAGCAGCGGAACGGCAGCCGTGCCCAAGAGTGCACCCATGAACCTTCGCCTGGTAATCCTCGCCTTGTCCGGTGTACCTGCGTTCTCTCGGAGCGAGTCCATCCCTTGCATCCTCCTTTTCGTTACCCCTGCCAGATTCTGTCCACATGGTCGATCATCGCCCGAACCGCCTCCGGTGTCTCGCCCATGAGTTGTAAGGCCAGCCCCTTTGCAGGCAGGTTCTCCTTCATGGCTACCAGGTCGTCCACGGTGAAGTTGCCCCATACGTACAAGCGGCTTGTCTCAAGGATCCGCTGGAAGGTTGGGATCATCTCAGGGATGCTCTTTCCGACCACATCCAGGTTCATCTCTATCACGCCAAGATCCGGCATCTTGAGCAGTTCATCCGCAGTGAAGATTGCCGTCGAGTGCAAATGGCAGCCCGTCCTAGCCATACACCTCGACAGCCTCGACTCGTGGGGAACCGCGCACGTCCGATATAGAGAGGGTGACCAGTAGGCAATCGCGTCGTCCTGGAACCAGCCGCCGGGTTCCTCTGCCCATAGGTTCTGAACGCTCCACCCGTATCCACCGGCGAAAGGCGGGATGTGCGACAACTGGGCGTCGGCAACCTGGACCCAAATGTCGGTTACACGCTCCAGAACGGGCACCACGGCCCGCGGGTTGTCCATGAGATCCAGGACGGAGTTCTGTGCGCCACGCACAGCGGCCAGAACGTCGGCCGGGCCGCGCATCAGGCTCACGGCGACGGGGAAGCGGCCATCGGACAGCGCCACCAGCCAATCGGTGAACTCGACGAGCTTGGCCAGCCAGTCCATTCGGGGCTCCAGGCCGCGGCTGCCCTCGAACCGATCATAGCTGTCGAGCCAGGGCTCGGCCCAGATGTTGCCCTCGCGGTGCACGATGCGGCACCCTGCAATCGCCTCCACCCATGGCAGCACCATCAACGGGAATGCGCTCCACGGTACGTCGACACTCGCTTGAAGGTGTTTCTCGAACAGGACTTCATAATCCTGCCGGAAGGACTCAAAGTTGATATCGCCCGGCGTTAGCTCCCCCTCGGGTAGATGAGCCAACCCACGGGGATACAGACGGGTCACTTCGAAGCTGCCAACCCAGGTCGCCAACAGCGGCCGATCCACCTCCTCGCGCGACCAGAACGCTCGGCATCGCTCGACATTGGGCAAAGCCACTGCATGCGAGTTCACATTAAATCCTCCGCGCCACACCCTGCGCCGGCTGTCAGTCAGTGTGACACCGCTACCTGCATGTGGCCTAGCTTGCCCAGGGCATTGGCCAACAGGAGGTCAACTGCCGCGGCCGCTTCTTCCGGCCGCTGGGCCTCTATGGCATCCACCAGCTTCTTCTTCATCTCCGCCGTCCACCGCATGCGGTTGTCTCCCTGCTGCAAGTTGAACCGGATACTGCTCCGAAGCAGCGCCAGCATCGCCTGCATAGACCTCGACATCGGCCTGTTCCGCGCCGTGTCGGCGATAGCTATGTGAAATGCCACTTCGGCCTCGACAAAGGCGTCCAGATCCCCCACAGCCCGCTCCAGCCGCTCAAGCAAGCCCCGGAGTCTCTCCAGATCGGCGCTGGTCCTTCGCTCCGCCGCCAGACGGGCAAGTCCGGCGTCGATAACGCACCGGGCTTCTACCAGCTCCAAGAGTTCTTCGTCCGTCGTTGGCAACCCAAACCAGAACGCCATCACCTCGGGTTCAGCCCCCTGAACCCGTACGTATGTACCTGAACCGGCCCGGGCCTCCACCACGCCTCCCCTCACCAGGGATGCTATCGCCTCCCTGATCGTGGCGATGCTCACCCCAAATGAGTCGGCCAATTCCTTGTGCGAAGGTAGACGTTCCCCCAGCACAAACTTCCCGTCCAGAATCATCCGGGATAGCTCGCGAGCGACATGCGAAGCCAGGGTCAGTCTCTCTGGGCGTACGATATCCATCACCAAACATCACCTTCGGGGATCCTACTTGCGCCATGCACGAACGGACGGCCCAACGACATGTGGCATCCAGAGGCGAGAACCAAGAGAACCGTGGATCGAACGTGACCGGTGAGAACGTGACTCGCGGTACCCCGTCTTCAGACAGGCTTCTGTCCCAAGACGCCGCTACACCGGCAGGAGTTGCGAATGCGGGGTAAAGACCATGTAAGCAAGTTATCAGGTAACTTGCTTGATCTTAGGGCCCCCAGGCAGGTCTGTCAACAGGATATCCAACGGGCGAGATCCCTCGCTATCGCTCAGCATGAC
>DAHXJB010000102.1:0-6973 GCA_027372455.1 Chloroflexota bacterium
GGCTCCCAACAGCGCGAAAAAGGCCACAAAGGGCCACAGAAACCATGGGGCGTGTCTCTCACCAACGTGCATGGTCCCCTCCTACCGATCCACCTCGGCGATCGCATTCCTACGCACAGTAGCTAACAGGTGCAATCCCGAGCCACAAACTGTCATCCTGAGCGAAAAGCGAAGGATCTCCAGTTGCGAGAAGATGCCTCGCTCCGCTCAACAGTGTGCACGCCTTCTCAGTGCCAGGGCTGCAGACGGCCTCATCCCCCACTACAGCTACTGCATAGCGTATTCCCGAAGATCGTCCGTTTGGGTAGAGCAGGAGACTGGCGCGGTGGCTCTTTGTGTCCGGCGCTGTCCATGCATCTGGTTGCAGGCGCCGCTGTCCCGAGACCGACGGCTAGTCATCGTGGACTTTCAGGACACGCCATGGTTCACAAGGGCTGGTAGATAGCGTTACAATTTATTGCCAACGTCACCCCCAGCCTCTCCTTCGTCACCCCCGCGAAGGCGTGGGTCCAGGCATCCCATCCCCTCGTGAGGCCACTCCTGCACGCCAACGTGGACCCCTGGATGCCCGATCAGGTCGGGCATGACGGTCCACGGAGTCTGTCACTCTGTCCGTGAACCATCCCAACCCCGGGTAGAAGATCACGATGCCAGTCCCAGCTCGCCAGCGGGGCATCCTCAGGACATCCTTGATCCCTGCAACGCCGACGAGCCTGCCCTCTGCCGGCACCACCGGCAGTCCGTTCACACCGTGTTCCAGCATCACCTCGGCCGCTCGACGCACGGTAGCGTCAGACCCGATTGTGAGCACGTTGGGATTCATCACTTCTCTGGCTTTCAACATGTAATCTCCCTCTCTTCCCAACAAAAAAGCTCCTACGATGGGCCACCCCACCATAGAAGCTATCAGTCGCCCCGCGACCTTCCTCCGATCCCCTTCAAGGGTTCGGGGCCAGCGAGCTTCATCGCCACCGACGAGCCTATTCGATTGACACCATCATTCTACCGGCTGGAAATCGCCCGGGCAAACGTGTGTGCTGTTGAAGTCGAGATGCCACCGTTCCGATGCCCAGCACCAGGTCTAACGGCTTCTTCTAGCTGTGCGATTGTAGCCGGTTGCTATCGTTCAGGCAATGGACCTGAAGCGGGCCGAGTTCATCCTGCTTGAGCAGGTCCCTGAAGGTCTTGTGATGCTCCTCCTCTCTACTGCAATCGATCCAGAACGTCCAGCAATTGTTGGCTAGCCAACGGGTGCCTCCTTCCAAGCCGATATCTGCATGGGGACCATCTCGCGGAAGCCGCCGCCTCGCGAGGGCTGGATCCTGCTACATCATACTGTCGGACAGGGCAGATGTGGGCACCACCGCAGCCACGATCATCCACCGGCCGTTATCGCGCTAGATCCGGTCGCTGATGGCTCAGAAGTGTCCGTGCGGAAGATTTCCCGATACAGGTCAGGGCCGTAGCTCGTGGACAGCGGCTCTCCTTCGATGAGCCGAAACGTCCTTCGCCCATCGGGCTCTCGCTCGCCTCGCAAGAAGAGGGTGTTTCCCACGTTTTGCCGGCGAAATCCGCTCGCCAGGTCGAACATGTGAGTGACGTAGACGACCTTGATGTGGGCCCCCAGCATGGCGCGGACGATTTGCCGCCCGATCTCAGAACCCTCTCGCTCGTTGGTTGACGCGAACGACTCGTTGAACAGCATGAGGGACCTGGGCTGCATGCGGTCGATGATCGTGCTCATGCGCTTTAGCTCTTCATCGAACTTGCCGGTCGTCATGCTCGCGTCTTCTTCTCGTTTGTAGTGGGTAAAGGCGCCGTTGCACACGTTCGCTGAGAAACGCACCGCGGGCACAAACATGCCGCACTGCATCATCAGGTGTGAGAGGCCGACGCTGCGCAGGAAGGTGGACTTTCCGCCCTGGTTGGCACCGGTAATGACCACCAGCTCCTTGCCGTCTGCCGCGACATCGTTGCCGACCACTCTGCCTTCCATAGTCAGCGTCAGACACACGTCGTACAGCCCTTCGGCTGAAAACGCAGACTCGTCCACGCCCAGGGGAACGGGGAAGCAGGTCGGTTCGCCTTTGCCGGCGAGCCGCTCGTGGAGATTCAGGCAGCCAACATAGAACCCGAGTTCAGTCAGCAGCATCTGAAAGAAGCTGAGGACGTGATCGGCTGACTGTGCCAGCGCGTTCGCGACCAGGTTGGCCCCTCTGCCTGCCAACTCTCCCAGCGCCTGCGAGCCGGCAATATCGCGCGGGGCGACCTCATAGCTGTAGGCGGGCGGTCCCTTGCCCAGGATGCGCTCCACCCAGCTCCGCGTGTCCGGCCAGGGCTTGCGGAGTATGTAGCTAGCGCCCTTGCTGCCCTTGCCCAGCCGCGCGCTGATCAACTCGCCGCCGCCGAACTTCAGTTGACGCAGATGCTCCTCGACGGTGGCGAAATACTCGTCATCCAGCTCGGCCTTGAGCATGTTGAAGAACCGGATAAAGCCTTCGGAGCGGAACTGGTCCGCGTGATCGTCGGCAATGGACCGGAGCCTCTTGAGCATCTCGACCAGCATGCGCATCACTTCGACGGCGCTGCTCAGAATGGCGGTGGCCGAGTAGGTGCTGCGCCAGATCTTACTGTTGCGCAGTATCGTCTCCGCGGCCAGGTCGTACAGGCCTCGGACGGTGTCCGGGTGCGCCAGGCAATCGCGCAGCACGTCCTGGCGATATCTGATCGCATCAGGATCAGCCACGCCGCATATCACCGCCTGTTTGGCGATGGCAAACAGGAAAGGGTCATTCAGTGACATGGCGCTGAAAAGCTTGTCCAGCTCCAGGTCCTGGATCAGATCCGCTGCGTGGGCCGGCAACGCGGCATCCACTTCCGCGAAAGGCCTATTGTCGCGACCGTACCAGCCGTTGGGAGAAAACTTCCCACGGAACTCGAAATCCCTGTCGCGGTACATGAGAAAAGCTTTCATTGCACCAGACGCCTCGTGACCGACTCGAAGCTGAGCCCGTACTTTTCGGCGATTGCCGCGGCGTGGGCGAGCCCATCGGCCGGCTTTCTGATAACACGGAATGTCCGTTGGGCCGGATTCTCAGGAACCACGGTGCTGACCATGCTGACGGTCGCCTCGCTGAGCCTCGACAGCTCGTCAATGAAGGTCACGTAGACGCCAAGCACATCCAGATCCGTGAGTTGCTGGATCACCCGCTGACCCAGGAACAACGAGTCCTCCAGCGTCGTGGAGGCGAAGCTCTCATTCATGACGACAATACTATTGCCTGTTGCCTGCTGCAGGACCTCGTGGATTCTCACGAGCTCATCCTGCAGCTTGCCCCGCAAATTCTCGATGTGCTCCTCCTTCTCGAAGTGGGTGAACAGCTGGTCGTAGAGGAGCAGCCGTGCGCTGCGGCCTGGCACCGGATAGCCCAGGCTGGCCAGGTAATGCAGTTGCCCGAAGGTACGGGCGAAGGTCGTCTTGCCTCCGTTGTTCGGTCCGGAGACGACAAAGATGCGCTCGGGCCCCTGAAGGTAGAAGTCGTTGCACACCACCGTTCCGCCTTCGTGCACGACCTTGTTGGCCAGAGCGAGGTCGAAGGTCTGATCGGCGCGGATCTCCTTGGAGTCCGACACGCACGGGTAGCAGAACTTCAAGCTGGCTCTTTTGAGCGGCTCGATGAACTCCAGGTACGCCAGGTAGAACTGGACCTCTCGACCGAAACGGCGAATCGTCGGGTCGAGATAGTCTCGGTGCTGTTCGAAGAACGCATCCAGTCGGCCGAAGATCTCGGGGTATAGCTTGGCGACGTAATCCAGGACGATGGCTTCGATGTGGTTCATCTCCACCGAGTCGGCGAACCTCAGCCGATAGTCCTGGACCGCCCCTTGCCGAAACTTCTCGAAGGTGGCCTCGACCTCGATGGCATAGTCGGGTTCGCCCTCGTACTTGCTGACCGTGAAGCGGTTGCCTTTGATGAGGATGTTATAAGTGACCGTGGAGAGCTCTTCCTTGATCCCCTTTGCCTCGGCCACAAGCGACTGGAAGGCGTTTGACCGAACGTAGGCCGCCAGGTATTCAGCGAGGGCTTGAAACCCGCGCGACTTCGGGTCCTGCTTCGGCAACTCGTCGGCCAGCCGCCTCACGGAATCGCAATAGATCTCGACCGCGTCACGAAACCAGGCGGTTTTCTGGTGGTGGTAGTACAGCTTCTGCACCTGCTTGAGATGCTCGCGCATGGCCCGCATGCTCTGCGCAAACGACCTGATCTGGTCGCGCAGCGCCTTGCCCTCGAGATCCCGCATGATGTCATGGCGGTAGGTGATCGCGTCGACATCCTCCAGTGGAGTACAGAAGAAGGGCCGAAGGTTGTAGGGGTCTGGCGGTTCCGGCTCCTCGCCTGAGCGCCTGTACGTGAAGCGAGAGTCTGCACGCGGCGTGCTGATTCCCAGGCGCTCTTCGGCTATCCACGTGAATAGCTGATCCAGATTCAGGTCGACGAAGAACGGGAGATCCTGGTGCTGGTCGATCTCGGCCTCGCTATGAGGCCGATCGAAGAGGATGCTTGCGAATGCCCTGGAAGGCATTGCCGGTGCGGGCTCGATACATTGCTGTACCATGGCCGGCCTCCACCGCACGCTGTGCAGTAGAGGCTATCAGCGGTCCAGCATGGGCCGCGGAGTGCGAGCGGAATCGCTCGCAGGCGAGCCTCATCGCCACTGTGGCGAGTATACCACAGCTACGGGCATTTCGGCGAGCAGCCCGCGGGAGGGCAGCGGGTACTTCAACTCCTCGTGACCCATGGCGATGCCGTCGTCTATGCCGATGACCGGGAGCTCCGGAGGGGTTCCACCGGCAGCGCGGATCCCACCCTTGACCGCCCTGGCAATCGTGTCCAGGTGGATATGGTCCGGAACGAGCTCGCACATTATCATTGCTCGCGCGCGAACGGAGGGGCATAATCTATGCAGTACATAGGGTCAATTCTTCGCGGTCTTGTGTGACGTCTCGGCCCCGAAGGGTCGGGTTAACTACGGCTTGGCCGATAGTCTTAACCCGGCCGTTCACGGCCGAGGCCAAATCACACTTCCCCGCGATGATCCGTAGGGTTCTGGGTGATGAAGCTCACCCGGAGGCAGTGGATCGCCACTGCAAGATGCCGCCATGTCGTTGGCTGATGGCTTCTACAGGATGGAACTCATCCGGTAGGGGCCATTTTTGATGCCAACCATGTGGCTAGTCCCTTAGACACAGTGAAGGTGATGGTTACTGTCATGAGTCGACTGAAATAACCCCCCGACGGGGTGCAGACACCGCAACATCTGGGACTGGCTCTATGCCCGCGAGCCCACATGTTGTGGCGCCGCAGCTCGTAACGACCTTATTTCGGTGGACTCCTGTCATGCTGAGCGAAGCGAAGCATCTCCACGTTCCGCCGAGGAGATCCTTCGCCATCGCTCAGGATGACACTGGTCAGAACCATTGTGTCGCCGCACTAGCATCCTGCGTGGTTGTGGATCGTGCGGGCCGGCTGCCAGGCATCGTCGCCAGAACCCATAACGTCGCCGCCATGGTAGCCACCCTAACTTGGTATTGGACTATTGTGGTCTCCTTTATCATAATGGGCACTGTCAGCGCAGAGGGCTCTGGATCTCGCGGCAGGTATGCGAGAGCCGGAGGAGACGAAGTCGCAGGAGCTCACAGGTCTCCCTCCTGATCGTGGTCCCGTGGCGGTTCGAGACCTCTTTTCCCTCCCTTTCGCGCGGCAGATACACCGAGAGGTATTATCTGCCGCGCCCTTGATTCTTCTTCCTTGATTACGGCCGTTTTCTCCCGCGGGCAAGAGTAGTACAATACTAGGCGTTTGTACTCCGCCGCCGGCCGCTCCATCGCCACTCTTCGGATCGATGTTCTCGTCGTGCTGAGTTTTCCGATTTTGTCCGGCCGCCATGACCGGCGGGCCAGAAAGCTGCGGGTGAGCGCATGCCCACCGCGGGACCGCGCGAGCGCCATGCTTAAGGAGGTAGCCAGTCACCGATGACGGCCGATAATGTCCATGTCTACTCTAGTCATGCCCTACTGGGGCACAAGTTGGCCCTTCTTCGCGATCGCCGGACCCCACCAGCTCGCTTCAGCCAACTGCTGAAGGAGATTTCCTTGATGCTCCTCTCCCATGCGACGTCCGATCTGCCGACGCGCGAGGTGCCGGTGATGACCCCGGTCGGCCCTACCACCCAACGGGTGCTCGCCGAGCGGATCGGTTTCGCCCCTATATTGAGGGCCGGCGCGGGTATGATCCCCGCGGCCCAGGAGCTGTTGCCCGGCGCGCCGATATGGTATCTGGGTCTCTACAGGGACGAGGAGACCCTGCGCCCGGTTCGTTACTACGACAAGCTGCAGGGCTATCCCCCTGTGGATATCGCCCTTATCCTGGACCCGATGCTGGCCACGGGTGGATCGGCGGTGCTGGCCGCCGGTCGCCTGAAGGAGAAGGGCGTGAAAAAGGTGAGCTTCGTCGGTTTGATCGCGGCGCCTCAGGGGCTGGAGTGTCTCCATCGGGAGCATCCAGACGTTGAGGTGTACGTCGCTGCCGTCGACGACGGTCTCAACGAACGCGCCTACATAGTGCCCGGCCTCGGAGACGCGGGGGATCGGCAGAACGCGACGGGTGCTAACGATCCGGCGGATGACCCCTTTGTGCCCGAGCAGATTTCGGCCGAGCGTCTCGGTCAGGACAGGCTCTTGTGAGAACGGTTGGTCGCGGCTTTTCTACCGACCCTGCTCTTTGCACAAAGAGGCGAGTTAGAAGGTGCTTGGGATGGTGAGAAAAGTGGCGGATACGCCGCCGAGTTGGTACACTGAGGTGGCAGAAGTACGAGATGCCACCCCCGACTTCAAAGGTGAGCTGCCATGTCCTATTGGATAATCACTGGCCAAGCGGAGTTGCCGGTAGCACAATATGTTACCCTCGTGGTT
>DAHXJB010000113.1:0-2183 GCA_027372455.1 Chloroflexota bacterium
AGAAGGTAGTGAGGAACGGGATCCGCTCCCTTGGAAAGGACCGGCTGGAGGACGAAGCGCCAGAGGACTAGCGACGCTTCGCCTCAAACCGACGAGCAGAGGGGCGCCGGCCGTTGAAGAGACGGGCGCCCCCCTGCGTTGAGCGAGTATGATGGGGCTGATGAAAGCACCTCTGAAGGAGGATACCCACCGATGCTCGCCAACCTGCACAGCATACTACAGAACCACGTCTCGCTCACGGTCAGTTGCATTGACCGGATCTACCTCAATGGCTACGTCCCGAAGCTCCAGACGCCCGGGCAGTTGTGCTTCTTCCTTCGGGACCATCTGGGCTACCCCATCCCCTCGCCGGCCCTGTTCCGCCCCATGCATGACCGCTTCGTCCGTGCAGTGCAGGATTGCGCGACCGAGGGACAGATTCCCCTGGTCCACTTCGAGCGAGGCCAGCGGAAAGACGATATCGCCGCTGGCTACCGGGCACGCTTCACCGAGGCGGAGGGAGTTGTCCTGATCGGCGTGGCCCAGGAACGGGCGATCTCGTTCAAGGCCCAGGAGACCCACGGGGCCATGGGGAGGTTCTTCAACTTCTCCCGCCAGCCCGTGTCGGTCAATCACTACTACTTCTACCTCCAGGACCCCGCCTGGGGCCCGGCCTTCGTCAAGGTGGGCACCTATCTGCCCTATCCGGTTCGGGTCTGTCTCAACGGCCACGAGTGGGTCAAGCAGCAGTTGCGGCGGGAGGGGATCGGCTTCGAGAGCCTCGACAACGGCTTCCTCTCGTGCCAAGACCCTGACCGGCTGCAGGGGATCTGCGATGCCTTGAGTCCGGAGGAGGTGCAGGGCTTCTTCGACCGCTGGGTCCAGCGGCTGCCCTGGCCGCTCACCGCGGCGGACCGCACCGCGGGTTTCGGCCACCGCCTGGCCCTCTGGCAACTGGAGGTGAGCCTCACCCAGGTGTTCGACCAACCCGTCCAAGGCCGGCACTTCTTCGAGGAGTTGATCCGGGAGAACCTCGATCTGGGCCGACCCGACCGGGTGAGCCTGCTCTTCCCCACCAAGCTGATCCGAACCACGCCCCCTCCTGCCTACGGCTACCGCACTCGTGTGATCACCGAAGGCGTCAGCCCCAGTCTGCACGTCGAGTACAAGCATTCCCACGTCAAGCAGTACTTCAAGGCCGAAGTCCCAGGAGCGGAAGGCCGGGCCCTGCGGACCGAGACTACCATCAACGACCCCGCGGACTTCTACTGCCCGAAGGGGTTGTCTCACCTCCCCTTTCTGCGTGCCGCTGGCGCCCAGGTCAACCGCAAGCTGCTTGAGGTCGAGCGCATCAGCCAGTCTTGCACCCTCAGCCAGGAGGCCCTCGACCGCCTGCAACACCCCACCCTCGAAGCGGGCGGCCGGGCACCCGGCCTGCGTTTCGGTGACCCTCGGGTGATGGCACTGTTCCAGGCGCTCTGTGGCTTCGCCCATCTGCCTCAGGGCTTCCGAAACCGCGATCTGCGGCCCCACATCGCCGGGCTGCTCGGCCTCGATGAAACCACCTACACCGCCAACAAGATGACCTACGACCTGCGGCGGCTCCGTCTCAAGGGCATCATCCATCGTATCCCCGGCACGACCCGCTACACCGTCACCACCTACGGTCTCCATGTGGCCCTGTTCTCCACCAAGGTCTACCTGCGGATCTTGCGCCCCGGCTGGGCCGCCCTCATGCCAGACCCAGACAACATCCCACGGCCCTTGGCCGAGGCCCTTCTTCAGGTGGACACCGAAGTCAAGAGCCTTTGCGAAGCCGCGAACCTGGAGGCCGCCGCCTAAACTTGATTCAATCGTCACGGAGTTGCCTATTGAAGGTGTCTAGGGAAATTATACTATAATCGGAACGCCGGACGGGCAGGTTGACAGCCATCGAAGGCTTGCGATAGGCTAGCGGGCTAGAGCCACAAGGTGCGAGCCTTGGCTGTTCACCTTGCCAACTTCTAGCCTATCAGCACGAACCGTTGCCGCACCACTAGGAAGGATTCCTGGGCTGACCTGTCATCCTGAGCGCAGCGAAGGATCTCCTCGTCGATTGTCGCTGATGGATCTTGGCAGCCAAGAGAGGCTCTTTGCAACTGGAGACCCTTCGCTCCGCTGGACAATCTGGCGGACGCCTCGACACAGCGATCGTTCCGGCGCGA
>DAHXJB010000115.1:0-11131 GCA_027372455.1 Chloroflexota bacterium
AAACGGGCATAAGATCGTACCAAACGATCACTTTGTCGCGCTGCCTTCCAAGAAACCGCTGAACCCAAGGGACGGCAAGGACTATCAGGTACAGATCTCCTATAAGGGGAAAACTGTCACGGCCCCTGTTTGGGACGTAGGTCCATGGAACACCAAGGATGATTTCTGGGATTCCCCTCGGGAGATGTTCAACGATCTGCCCCGATACACGCCTCAGGTACAGGCGGCCTTCTTCAACAATGAAAACGGCGGCAACGATCAGTATGGTCGCCCCGTCATTTACCCCGCGGCTATCGACATCGCGGATGGCACCTTTGCGGATCTTGGAATGACCGGCTCAGATTGGGTGGATGTCACCTTCCTCTGGGTCAATGGGGCTGCTCCACCCTTGGTACCCATGCCCAAGGTGGTAGCTAAGCCCGGCCCCATACCTCAGCCCATTTCCCAGATAGTGCCGCCGGCCCCAACTCCACCGCCGACCCCTACCCCATTGCCCAAAACCTGGTATTTCGCTGAAGGGTCTACCAGCAAACCGTTTGACACCTGGCTGCTGCTGCAGAACCCTGACCCTGTGCCGGCTACCGCCCACATCACCTATATGCTGCCTAATGGCGGCCAGAAGGTGGCCGATTACAGCCTCAAACCCAACAGTCGCACCAGCATCTATGTCAACTCGGTGGTTCCTAACACGGAAGTCTCCACTATGATCGAGTCCGATCGCTACATCTATGCCGAAAGAGCCATGTACTTCTACCAGGACGGCACTGACACCGCGGGCACCATCTCACCGTCCACCACCTGGTATTTCGCGGAAGGCAGCACCGTGCCCCCATTCGATACCTGGCTCCTTATGCAGAACCCTAACAAGGAGCCTACAATCGCCACGATAACCTTCTACAAGGAGGATGGGAGCACCGTCGTCCAGAAGATGCTGATACCACACGTCTCGAGGGTAAGCCTGCTGGTGAACCAGGTGGTCCCGGGGGCCTCCATCGGCGCGAAGATCGAAGCGGACAAGCCGATCGTCGCCGAGCGGGCCGTATACAAGGACAAGGGGAAAGCCGGGACCGATTCCATGGGCGCCACCGCCCTGTCAAACAGCTGGTACCTGCCCGAGGGCGTGACCAGAGGCGGCTACGAGACCTGGCTGCTGATGCTGAACCCCCATGACGTGCCGGGCACGGCCAAAGTCACATACATGAAAGAGGACGGAACCACCACCATCAGAAGCTACCTCATCCCTCCCCGCACACGCGTCAGCGTATTCGTGAACGAGGAGGTGCCCAACGCTCGAGTGGCGACGATGGTCCAGTCGGACATCCCCATCGTGGCTGAGCGATCCACCTACTTTCCGGGAGGCCTGGGCGCGACCAACTCGATGGGTGCGCCGGCCCCCAGCAAACTGTGGTACCTCCCCGAGGGCTCCACAGCGAAACCCTTCTCGGAGAACATACTGGTGGAGAATCCCAACCCATCGCCGGCCAACATCACCGCGTCTTTCATGAAGGAGGACGGCTCGACGGTGGACAAGCAGTACACCATGAAACCTACCAGCCGTCTCACCCTTCAGATGAACGACATCTTGCCGAACACACCCTTCTCCACCCGTATCCAGTCGGACCAGCCGGTTGTCGCGGAGCGCTCGATGTACTTCTCCGACTGGAAGGGTGGCCACAGCGCCATAGGCATTCCTCGCTAGCTTTCTGCAACCCGTTGGTGCCAGATGCGATAAACTATTAGGGGAGGCTCCTTCGAGCCTCCCTGGCACCCTTTTCCTCGAGGAAATCATGGTAGAGCAACGACGCATTCTGGTTGTGGACGACGAACCCAATCTGGTCCACGCTATCAGGCTGTATCTGGAGATGGAGGGCTATCTGGTCTTTGCCGCCTACAACGGCGGTGAGGCCCTGGACAAGGTCAGAGAGCTGATTCCCGACCTGGTGGTGCTGGACGTCATGATGCCCGAGATGGACGGGTTCGAGACCCTCAGACAGCTGCGAGAGGCTCACAGCGTACCGGTGATCATGCTGACGGTCCGCGGCGAGGAAGCCGACAAGGTGCGAGGCCTGCAACTGGGTGCCGACGACTACGTGACCAAGCCATTCAGTCAGCGAGAACTGCTCAGCCGGATCCAGGCGGTTCTCCGTCGAGCGGAGATGCCTCCTTCCGTGCCGAAGACTCAAGTAGTTATCGACGAGGATCTGACCATCGACTTTGCACGCAATGAGGTACTGCTTCGAGGCCAGAAGCTCTCTCTCACGCCAACAGAGCATCGCCTGCTCTATCATCTGGTCAGCAACCCGGGACGGGTTCTCACCTACGAGACCCTTCTCGCGAAGGTATGGGGCTTCGAGTACAGAGAAGAGCAGCATTACGTGCGTCTTTATGTCAATTATCTCAGGCAGAAGATAGAGCCTGATCCTGCTCATCCCAAGTACGTCCTTACGGAACGGGGCCTGGGGTACAGGTTCGTCGACTTCCGCAACCTTTAGGGACCCCTCAAGGAGTCTCCCGTGAGCCGTCTCAGCACCGGAGAAGCGATCCAGCAAGTGGTCGAGGTCCTCTCGCAGGTCGAAGACACCCATGAGGTTCTTCATGCGGTGGCCAACACCGCGCGTCAGATGATGCTTGCCGACGAGGCTTATCTGCTGCTGAGAGAGGGCAGCAGGTTGGTGTTGAGGGCTACCGACGGACTCCCTCCGGATCTGATAGGTCGCAGCTTCGTGAAATCGGGCGAGGGGATCGAGGGATGGGTCGCGGAACATGGGGAATCGGTCGCTCTGGCCGACGCAACTCGCGAACGGCGATTTCGCGATCTGCCGGGCCGAGAGACCCGGGTGCGCTCGTTGGCAGCAGTGCCGATGAGACTCAGGGACGACGTGGTTGGGGTCCTCGCGACGGCCGGTATGGAACCTTCGCCCCCGATCGGCAGTCGATTGACCGGCCTCGAGATCCTCGCCAGCATGGCTGCCGTGGCCATCGAAAACGACCGGCTACTCCGGCAGGAGCGCCGTCGCGCCCACCAGGCCGAGGTGCTGATGGATCTCGCCGGCATTCAGGATCTGGAGCTAAGACCATACCTGCTAAGGGTGGCCGATGCCATCAGCCTCGCCCTTGGGGTGGACGACACCGAACTGCTCCTGCTGGACGAGAGCGGTCAACAGGTGATATGCGCCGGACAGGCAGGAGTGGTCGGAAAAGCGGACAGATGTAGCGACATCCCCCAGCCACATCCACTCGAGTCGGGCTGGGCGGTAGAACTGCTCGCATCCGGTCAGCCGCTGTTGTCTGACGACGTTGCCCAGGACGAGCGCCTCATGGGCGAGTTCGGACGAGGCTCGGTCCACAGTCTCCTGGCAGTGCCGATCCAGGTAGGCAATCTCCATCGTGGAATACTGCGAGTTGCCACAACCCATCCCGGGAGCTTCCGAGCGGAAGACCTCGCTTTCGTCAGCCTTATAGCGGCGCAGGTGGGGCTGTCCGTGGAGAGAAGGGAGCTTGAGCGCCGCCAGGTCGAGATCAGCAGGGAACAGGCTCGCCAGCAGGCACGCCAGGAGTTCCTCGGCCTCGTGTCCCACGAGTTGAAGACGCCGGTCGCGGTGCTCAAGGCCTACATCGAACTGCTGCTCCACAAGGGTGAGATCGACCCATTGCGAGCCGCCGACCAGGATGTGCTGGTTCGCATGATGGAGCAGTCGGACCGGATGTTGGCGATGATTGAGCAACTCCTCGACCTCCAGAAGATCGAGGGTGGCCAACTTCCCCTGGAGATCAGCCGTTTCGACCTCGTGGATCTGGCCAGAAGGGTATCCGAAAGCCTGCAACTCACCAGCCAGGGCAATCGGATCGTGCTTCGCACCCAGGGTGAGATCTCGGTTCCAGCCGACAGACGGCGGATAGAGGAGGTTCTCTCCAACCTGATGGAGAATGCCATAAAGTACTCACCCGAAGGAAGCCAGATCGCCGTGACAGTCGAGACCCGGCCGGGAAGCAATACGGGCGCAAGCGAGGCACTGGTATCGATAGCTGACCAGGGGGTGGGCATTCCCGCACGAGATTTGCCCCACATCTTCGAGCGCTTCTATCAGGGGGAGGGTAGGGGCAGGCTGCACCGCGGCCATGTGGGATTGGGTCTCGGCCTCTACATCGCTCGTGAGATCGTCGATCGCCACGGAGGAAGGGTGTGGGCCGAGTCAACAGAGGGCAAGGGCTCCATATTCCATTTCACCCTGCCATTGGTAACCTCCCCTGTCGATGAGTAGGGGAAAGCCGGCAGAGGCATCACCGACGCCTCCCTGCCCCAGCGCTTGGCCGCGTGCAATCTGTTTCACTCGGAAAGTAGTATGATAGCCCCGCAGGCTTTCCATCCCTAGGCGATACCCATCTGGACCACCGGATGTCGACTTGCGCTTGCCGCGCTCTTGAGAATGGTAACGGCGGCACGGCGATAGCCGACCGTCGGCTCACCTCGAAAGGAGAAGTGAGGTGCCGGCAACAGCGGATCAGGAAAGTCCTTCGCTCTCCACCTACGCCCCGGCTCCGTCCATTACCGAACAGTTGGCGGACTTCCTCACCACTACCAGAGCCTCCGATCTGCCCGCGAGGATCGTTGAGGACGCCAAGTACTTCCTCCTTGACTGGCTCGCCTCGGCCGTCGCCGGTTCACAGACCAGGACAGGCGCGATTCTGCTGTCCCACGCCGCCCTGCAGCAGGGCCACGATTCGTCGGTTGTAGGATTGCATGAGCGGAAAAGCAGCGAGGCCGCGGCTTTTGCCAACGGTGCCCTCTCCCACATCACTGAGACCGACGACGTCCATCGAGCAGCCGTCCTCCACCCGGCGGTGGTGGTGATCCCTGCCGCCCTGGCCGTGGCAGAAAGATTGGGCTCTCGAGGCATCGACCTTCTAGCCGCTGTGGCGCTGGGCTACGAAGTGGTGATCCGAGTTGGGGAGTCGGTGGGCATCTCCCACTACTACTATTGGCACAACACCTCCACCTGCGGGACCTTCGGCGCAACGGCCGCTGCCGGCTGGCTACTCGGACTCTCCAAACAACAGATGGTCTGGGCGTTGGGCAACGCCGGCTCTCTCTCCTCCGGCCTTTGGCAGTTCAACGAGGACGGCGCCATGGCCAAGCATCTCCACGCCGGCCACGCTGCCTCCTCGGGGGTGCTCACCGCGGAGTTGGCCGCCCGAGGTTTCACCGGCACCCGCTTTATCCTGGAGGGGAAGCGAGGGCTCTACGCGGCCACCTCCAGCGATGCCAACCCCCAACTGGTCACGGCAGGGCTGGCTCACGGCATGGAGCGCTACAAGATCTCCGAGTGCGTGATCAAGCCCTATCCTTCCTGCCGCCACACCCACGCACCGGTGGATCTGGCACTGGCCCTCCGCCAGGGGAGCGGCCTGGCTCCCGACCAGATCACCACAGTAGAGATCGAGAGCTACCAGGCCGCGCTGCAGCTGACCGATAACCCCAACCCCGAGAGCGAATACGCCGCCAAGTTCTCGGTACAGTACTGCACTGCCGCGGCGTTGATCCTGGGCAGATTGACCCTCGGCGATTTTGGACCAGAGGCCCTGGCAAATCCTGTCGTACGGCAGTTGATCACCAGGATCAGGGTGAAGGTGGACCCAGAGATCCAGGCTCGGTATCCCGCGGAATGGTGTTGCCGCATGGCGATCACATCGGTTTCCGGCAAGCGCTTCGAACTGTTCACCTCATCCCCTAAAGGGGACCCTGAGAACCCACTGAGCCTTGAGGAGCTACGAGACAAGTTCCGATCCATGCTGCGCGGTAGCCCTTACGAATCGCGGAGCGAGCCACTGATTCAGACCATATCGCGGCTGGAAGAAGTGGATGATGTAGGGCAGTTGCTCAATCCAGCTTAGGAGTGAACTATGTTGACCTACGACGTACTGGTGGTTGGTGCAGGCTTGGCAGGGATGAGGGCTGCTCTGGAGGCAAGCCAGAGTGCACAGGTGGCCATCATATCCAAGGTGTATCCAACCAGGTCCCACAGCGGCGCGGCCCAGGGAGGGATCAACGCCCCCATCGGAGAAGACGACAGCGTCGAGAGCCACATGTTCGACACGGTGAAGGGTTCGGACTACCTGGGTGACCAGGATGCGATCGAGGTGCTGATTACCGAGGCAGCCGATGCCATCTACGAGTTGGAGCGTTGGGGCATGCTGTTCGACCGGCGGCCCGACGGGAAGATAGCCCAGCGTCCCTTTGGTGGGGCTGGTTTTCCCAGGGGCTGCTACGCCGCCGATCTCAGCGGCCACGCCGCGCTCCACGCCCTATACGAGCAGATCCTCCGGCGCAGCGTGCGAGTTTACCCCGAATGGATGCTGCTGGATCTGATCGTCGAGGACGGGATCTGCCAGGGCGCACTCGTCCTCGATTTCCAGCGAGGACGGCTCGAGCAGATTCGGGCAAAGAGCGTTATTTTAGCGACCGGGGGCTACGGACGAGCCTTCCGGAAGACCACCAACGACATAGTGAACAACGGTGATGGCATGGCCATCGCCTACCGAAATGGGGCCATCCTCTCCGACATGGAGTTCGTGCAGTTCCACCCCACCACACTGTACGGCACCAACATCCTGATCTCGGAGGGCGCACGGGGCGAGGGCGGATACCTCCTGAACAACCAGGGGGAGCGGTTCATGGCCGGGTACACGCCAAAGGTAATGGAGTTGGCGCCCCGGGACGTGGTTTCCCGATCCATCATGATGGAGATCAAGGATGGGCGAGGATTCGAGAACGAGTACGTGTGGCTCGACCTGAGGCATCTGGGTGAGGAGCTGATCATGGAAAGGCTTCCTCAAGTTCACGACCTGGCCCTGCGATACAATGGGGTGGACGCCGTGAGGGAGCCGATACCCATCCAACCGGGGCAGCACTACAGCATGGGTGGCATTCGAAGCAACGTGTGGGGCGAAACGAACATACGCGGTTTGCTGGTGGCAGGCGAATGCAGCAACGTCAGCGTCCACGGGGCCAACCGGCTCGGAGGCAATTCCCTCCTGGAGACGCTGGTCTTTGGCAAGAGAGCCGGACGCAGGGCCGCGGAGATCGCCGCCGGGACGGAATACAAGGCCAATACCGCTCCCCTGCGGCAGCTACAGGATCGGATCGACTCGCTCATGTCCGGACATGCCGGCGACAACCCGACCCACCTGACACGAAGGATCCGAGACATCATGACCGACAAGGTCGGGGTATTCAGAGAGGAAGGCGAGCTGCGCGAGGCTGTGGCGGAGCTGATGGACTTCAAGGAGCGCTACCCACACATTCGGCTCGGGGCAGCATCCCTGGCCTTCAACTACCAGCTCACCGACTACCTGGAACTCGGCTTCCTGCTGGATCTATGTGAAGTGATCGCGAAGGGCGCTCTGCGACGCACCGAGAGTCGCGGAGCGCACTATCGTACCGACTACCAGAACCGTGACGACGAGCGATGGTTAGCCCACACTTATGCCCAGCGCTCACCCGATGGACCGATTCTCAGCGACGGGCCGGTCAGCATCACGAGATACGCACCCGCTGCAAGGGGGTACTGAGATGATAGAGGTCAACGTTACCGTGACCCGATTCGATCCAGCCCGTGACACCGCTCCCTATCCCCAGAGCTTCGCGATGCTGGTTCGGGAGAACCAGACCATCTTGGATCTGCTGTTGGATCTGGCCGCCGACCACGACCCAACCTTAGCCTTCCGCCGCGCCTGCCGGAGCGGCATCTGCGGAAGCTGCGCCGTCACCATCAATGGGATGGCGAAGCTGGCCTGTGAGACACTCGTGTCGGACGTGCTCGACGGCAGAGACATAGCCATCGGTCCACTGCCCCACTTCCGAGTGCTGAAGGATCTGGTGGTGGACATAGATCCATTCCTGGATTCCCTCAGGAATGTCACCCCCTGGTTGGTGCTTAAGCCGAGCCATCATGGACTGATGTCTCAAACGGAGGTGCGCCGCCTGGAGAAGTCCGGCGAGTGCATCCTCTGCGGCATCTGCCAGGGCAACACGGTAGCGCCAGAGACCGATCCCCGAGCGGAACCTAATCCGGCGGCGATGGTCAAGGCGTTCCGGCTGGGGTTCGACCCCCGAGATGACCTGGGGCTCGAGCGCGCCAAACTGGCGCGCGATCTCGGCCTGCTGGACATTCATCCGGGCCCCAATGGCACGCTGGCTTGCCCCAAGCAGATAGACTTCGCCGGCCAGATCCTGCCCGAGCTTAAGGATGCCCTTGGCAAGGGCTGACGGCGCAACGGGCTGACGGTATGACAGGGAGACAGGAAGACGGCGCGACAGGGAGACGGGGTGATTCCCTCTCCCAACTCGTCCGCAAGAGTCGAATCCGGAGCCGGCGACCGCCAGGGATATACGAACCCGTAGGAGCCGGCTCCTGCCGGCGACGCCGCGCCACGTGTTAGCTAACTAGAGGTGTGAATGCCTTCAGCCAATTGCCCCCACCAGTCCATGCTGCGCGCTGCACGGTTCTCCGCCCCCAATGTCGTGTACAGCGTCACATCCTGCGTCGAGGGGCGCCAGATGCGACTTGTCCTCAGCCCATCCCATCCGCAAGAGTCGGACAGGCGTGCGAATATTGTGATGTCCTGTCTGCGCTGGCTCCATCTACACCGACGCATCGCCTGTCACGCATACGTGGTGATGCCGGATCACGTCCACTTGATCTTCGCCCTTGGCGATGGCCAGACCCTGCCAGCGGTCATGACATCCTTTGGAGCCTTCACCGGCAGGCAGCTCAACGCCCTCGATGGAAGTAGGGGCCGCTTCTGGCAGAAGGGGTTCTACGACCATGCGATCAGGAACCAGGCTGACCTTCAGGCAAAAGTCGACTACGTCCTGGCGAACCCCATCCGGAAGGGATTCGTCCTTAACCCCGAGGATTGGCCTTTTAGCGCCTCCTACCCGGATTGGGGAACATTGAACGAGGTGACGGATTACAGTCTGTAGGAATGGGCCATCGCCGGCTGGAGCCGGCTCCTACAGACTGCGATTCTCCCCCTCTCCCCCTCTCAGAATAGGGCGGCGCACTGACCACCATCCACCTGGATCGCGGCGCCCGTAACATAGCTCGCCCGCTCGGAAGCCAGAAACACCACCACGTTGGCCAACTCCTCCGGCTGCCCTAGCCGCCCCATTGGGACCCTGGCCGAGAGGCTCTTCATCTCCTCTTCCACAGTTATTCCTTTGAGGCGGGCGTTCACCTCGTTCACCTCGGCTACACGCTCCGTCAAGGTGTATCCCGGGCAGACACTATTGATCAGAATGCCCTCTTTGGACAGCTCGTTGGACATCGTTTTCGTCAGACCCAGCACTCCCGGTCTGGCCGTGTTGCTGAGGATCAGCCCCGGCAGCGGCTGTTTCGCTGCCAGCGAGACGATGTTAACTATCCTGCCCCAGTGCTGCCTCTGCATGTAGGGCACCACCTCCTTGCACAATCGAACGGTGCTCACCAGGTTCAGCTCGATCGCCTTCTGGAAATCCTCCACCGAGGATTGCAGGAAGGTAGTGCCCGGAGGACCACCGGCGTTGTTCACCAGGACATCGATCCGGCCAAACCTGCCGAATGTCTCCTCCACCAGTCGGGTCACGTCCTCCGCCTTGGTGACGTCGGCAACCACAGGGAGCACCTCCGCACCGGTCTCGCGGCGGATCTCGGCGGCCGTGCTGTTCAGCGCCCCCTCACCCCTCGCACAAATGGAAAGCTTCGCCCCTTCTCTAGCCAGTCCGAAGGCCACCGCCCTGCCCAGGCCCTTGCTGGCCGCGGCCACGATCGCCACCCTGTTCTTCAGCCCAAGATCCATCTAACCGCCTCCTACACTCCGTTCAATTCAAAGTAAATAATCTGGTAAGAAGCGAAGGATCTCGCCACAGATGTTTCGCTTCGCACACCATCCAAGGCCATCTTGCGCCAGTTAAACGTAGCCAAGGAATCGAGTAGTTGTCAATTCCCGCCTTTCGACGCCCACCATGCGCATTCGATGACCTCGAATGATGTATCTGTCTCCCGAATAGGGTAGACTACGCATCACCATGAACGATCGAGTTTCTACCCCTCAATCCCTCATCGAGTCACAACTCCGCTGGGCCGTAGCCCTGCTCTTGGTGCTTGTGGCCATAGGCGTCATCGGGTACATGGCCATAGAGCGCTGGAATGCACTTGACGCCCTCTTCATGACTGTCATCACACTCAGCACGGTGGGCTACATGGAGGTCCATCCCCTCTCGACCACGGGCCAAATCTTTACGATCGCGCTCATTGTCGTCGGGGTGGGAGGAATGCTGTATACCGTTACGGCGGTGGTGGCCTACGTGGTTGAGGTGCAGTTTCCTGGGATCGTTCGGAGGAGACGAATGACGGATAGGATCGCAGAGCTGAAGAACCACTACATAGTCTGTGGATTCGGTAGGGTAGGCCACTTCATCGCCGAGGAATTAGCACGCGAGCGAGCGCCCTTCGTCGTGGTCGAAGCCAATCCAGAGGTACACAAGCTCTGCGAAGGCGCCGGCCGCCTTTGCATCCTGGGCGATGCCACTGAGGACGAGACCTTGAAGGGCGCCGGCATCGACCGGGCTCGTGGACTCGTGGCAGCCCTCGACAGCGACGAAAAGAACCTTTACGTGGTGCTCTCCGCCAGGGTGCTTCGCCCCGACATCTTCATCGTCGCCAGGGCCACCTCAGAGGATGCTGAGGCCAAGCTTAAACGAGTTGGGGCCAACCGAGTTCTGACCCCCTATGCTACTGCTGGCCGCCGCATGGCCACCCTACTGATGAG
The DNA here is from genome assembly GCA_027372455.1 of Chloroflexota bacterium. Classification (GTDB taxonomy): domain Bacteria; phylum Chloroflexota; class UBA6077; order UBA6077; family UBA6077; genus JAJYNT01. The sequence goes on from DAHXJB010000115.1 coordinate 10,810, forward strand.
GCCGTTGGTGGCCGACTTCCTGGACACGGTGATGCACAGCGAGCAGATGGAGTTGCTGTTGGAGGAGATCACGATCCCCGAGGACTCTCCCCTGGCAGGGCTGACCATCGGCGAGATGCATGTCAGAACTCGAACGGGGTCCTTCATCCTGGCCCTCCAGAGGAGGGACGGCACCTTGGTCACTGCACCCGACGGAGCTACTCGGCTGCAGGCCGGTGACGAACTAGTGGTGTTGGGCACCCGAGCCCAGTTGCGTCAGCTAGAGCAGCTAGATGGCTAATCATTGAGGGGCGGGTCTATGGGACCCGCCCCCAATCAACGG
>DAHXJB010000136.1:0-12017 GCA_027372455.1 Chloroflexota bacterium
CGCGCAGGCGAAGTCGGCGACGGCCCGGTTGTTGGCGCCGGGGGTGATGCAGACGGCGATCTGGTTCTCGCTGGCGGCCGGCACGTTGATGGCATCGTAGCCGACGCCGGTCCGGGCGATCACCTTCAGCTGTGGCACCGCGGCCAGCACTTTGGGGGTGAAGGGATCGATGCTGACGATGGCGCCGTCGATTCCCTTCAAGATCTCGATCATCTCATCTTCGGTTCGATCACCGTGCCATCGATTGAAGACCGTCTCGCAACCTGCTTCCTGGAGGCGGCGATCCACCACGTCTCCCGCCTCAAGGAAGAAGGATGTGATAAGTACGCGCGGTTTGGCCATGGCTGTTCGCTCCTTCTGAGGATAGTGTGTGGTGACAGGATACTACGGGGGGACGGCAATAGCCAACGAAGGCGCGGACCGTGCCCAACAACTACCTGCTGGTACGCATGTTGCGGCAGCCTGTTGACGAATGCGCCGTTCGCGTGGCCATCCGGGAGTCGAGCAGCTGACAAGAAGAGGTGTTATATGGATCGGGACGTTGCACTGCGAGACTATCTGTCGCGGCTTCTCTCGTGGGGCGAGGCCCACATGACCTTCGATTCGGCCGTGGCGGAATTTCCCCCGGACCAGATGAACGCCCGCCCGCCCAACGTGCCATACACGCCATGGCAACTGCTGGAGCACATGCGTATTACCCAATGGGACATCCTGGGGTTCATCAGGGATCGTCGCCACATGTCTCCGGAGTGGCCGGAGGGATATTGGCCCGCGAAGGAGGAGCAGGCAGGCGAGGCTCGATGGAGGGAGACCATCCAAGCGTTTCGCGAGGATCTGGCTGCCCTGCAGGCGCTGGCGTCCGATCCGACCACCGATCTCTACGCCCCCATTCCGCACGGGGACGGGCAGACCACACTTCGGGAGATCTTGCTGGCTGCCGACCACAACAGCTTCCATCTGGGGGAGTTTGCGATCCTGAGGCAGGTGATGGGCAGCTGGCCGAAGGATCGGGAGGAATAAGCTAGTAGGCGAAAAGAGGGTGGCTCGTGTGAGCCACCCCGATCGTTCGTTGCTGTGGTAGAGCAGCCCGACGGCTACCAGCGGCTTCGACCGCCGCGACCGCCGGAGGAGTAACCACCGCCCCGAGAAGAGCGCTGGGCCGAGTAGCAGTCGGAGCAGTACACCGGCCTGTCGCCGGAAGGCTGGAAGGGCACCTGGGTCTCCTTCCCGCACTGGGCGCACACGGCCGGGAACATTTCACGCTCTCGGCGCTCGTAACCGCCGGAGTATCCGCCGCTGCCGCCGCGGGTGGCCTTGCGGGCCGCGCGGCACTCGGGGCACCGGCTGGGCTCGTTGGTGAACCCCTTCTGAGCGAAGAATTCCTGCTCGCTCGCCGTGAAGACGAACTCGTGACCGCAGTCGCGACAGGTGAGGGTCTTGTCTTGCATCTTGATTACGCTGACTCCCAACAGGATTTTATTACTTGGAACTATCCGTCAGCGCGATCGCGTTGCAGGAAGGATCCGGATCTACGGCTCACCGACCCTGCTGCCTTAACGAACTGCGGAGAGCAACCAGCCCAACAACTTTAGCACAATTACTGCCCACTAGCAATACAAATTCTCACCGATCTAATTGCTTTCCTCCGGCCTTCTTGATACAGAGCCACGTTAAGTAATGCAGCAAAGCGGGCTGGCTTTTGCGCCATGGCTGCCTCCGCGGTTTTCTTGACAGCATTCGATCTCTGCCCTATACTGAAATCCGAGCGTTTCAGTAGGATTTTCGTTCACCGCTCAACCTGGACTGAGATGAAGCTTTCAACTCGTGGACATTACGGTCTGTTGGCCATGGTGGAGCTGGCGCGGCATCACGGCCAGGGTCCCCTGTCCCTTTCTGATATCGCGCAATCGGGCGAGCTCCCCCTCTCATACCTCGAGCAGCTGTTCGGTAGCCTGCGTCAGGCCGGTCTCGTGGAGGGGACCAGAGGGGTGAGAGGCGGATATCGATTGACCCGCGAGCCATCTCAGATCACCGTTGGGGAAGTGGTCCGCGTGCTGGAGGGTCCCATCGGTCCGGTGGATTGCGCGGTTGAGGGTGAATCGGCCGATTGCTGCACTCGCAGCACCGCCTGCGCCACCAAGGATATGTGGTTGCGGGTGCGAGAAAGCATACTCGAGGTGCTGGACAACACCTCTCTGGCTGATTTTCAGCCTTCTCCGATAGGCTAGCCGAGTTCTGAAAGGAGATACGCGGTGGGGCGTTTTATCTACCTTGATCATGCGGCAACCACGCCGGTTGATCCGGCCGTGGTAGAAGCCATGCTCCCCTATTTCACCGAGAAGTACGGCAATCCCTCCAGCATCTACGCCCCGGCTCGTGAAGCCAGAAAGGCGATGGATTGGGCTCGGGATACGGTGGCTCAGATTCTCGGCGCCAGCCCCGCCGAAATAGTGTTCACCAGCGGGGGCAGCGAGAGCGACAACCTGGCGCTGAAGGGCGTGGCCTTTGCCAATCGCCGGAAGGGCAACCACATCATCACAACCCAGATCGAGCATCATGCCATCCTGCACGCCTGCGAGTATCTGGAGAAGCGGTTCGGCTTCCGAATCACCTATGTCCCGGTTGACCACCACGGCGTCGTGGATCTGGACGCCCTGCGGAGGGCTCTGACCCCGGATACGATCCTGGTCAGCATCATGTACGCCAACAATGAGGTGGGGACGATCCAGCCCATCCAGGAGATCTCCCGGATCGTCAAGACTCAGGGGGTGCTGTTTCATACGGATGCAGTTCAAGCAGGCGGTAGCCTGGATCTGAACGTGGACAAGCTGGGCGTGGACATGCTGAGCCTATCGGCCCACAAATTCTACGGACCAAAGGGGGTTGGCGTCTTCTACGTTCGGAAGGGCACCAGCTACTGGCCTCAGCAGCATGGTGGAGGACAGGAGCGTGGCAGGCGGGCCGGTACAGAGAATACCGCGGGCATCGTGGGTTTGGCGACGGCTCTGAAACTGGCCTACGAAGATCTGCCTGCCCACAACGGCCAGGTGGCCAGACTGAGGGATAAGCTGATAGCGGGCATATCCCGGATCCAGGGGGCTCATCTCACCGGCCATCCCACCAACCGGCTGCCCAACAACGCCAGCTTCGTTTTCGACTACGTGGAGGGTGAGTCCATCCTGCTGGGCCTAGACATGCTTGGGATCGGGGCTTCCAGCGGGTCTGCCTGTACATCGGCCTCCCTCGAGCCCTCTCACGTTCTAAAGGCAATGGGGGTGCCCATCGAGCAAGCCCACGGGAGCCTTCGGCTCACCGCGGGCAAGGGCAACACCGAGGAGGATGTCGATCGCGTGGTAGAGGTCCTCCCGGGGATCATCGAAAGACTGCGGGCGATGTCGCCACTGGCCGGTGCGGGCGCGGGCCCGCCTTTGGATCATAGTCTTCCAGGAGCGAGAGTGGATGTACAGTGACTTGGTTATGGAGCATTTCAGCAACCCTCGAAACGTCGGCGAGATCCCGGATGCCGACGGTGTGGGCATGGAGGGTAACCCCGTCTGCGGCGACGTGATGAAGATCTACATAAAGGTCGCGGATGGATGCATTGCCGACGTGAAGTTCAAGACCTTCGGCTGCGGTGCGGCTATCGCCACCAGCAGCATGGTCACCGAGATGGTGATGGGCAAGACGTTGGAAGAGGCGATGGAGATCAGCAACAAGGCCGTTGCCGAGGCGTTGGGCGGCCTCCCCCCGGTGAAGATGCACTGCTCCAATCTCGCTGCCGACGCTCTGCACAAGGCGATAGAGGATTACAGGGCGAAGGCCCGAGAGTAGTTGGGTTATCCCTCATATCCCTTGAGTGGCTTCCCATCCACCCAGATGCGAGGGTGGGTCATGAGCATGTCGTAGTGAGTCAGCGCCGGCAGGTCCCGGTCATAGTTGGACCCGATGGCCACGTGGCAGGTTCCGCCGACCTTCTCCGCCTCCAGCATGTCGGGGACCATCTTTGCCCTGGGGTTCAAGCCCAGTCCCAATTCACCCACGCCCCAACTGTTGCGGGCGTAGTCCTCCTTGCCCATCGCTTGCGCCCTGGCCGCGCCCTCTCTGATCGATGCCTCCACGACCGCGGCATGGGCGCTGGGAAGGATGCGGGTCACGTAGCCGGCATCCACCTCCATCACCAATGGTTCGGTGGGGACGAGGCATTCCGGCCCGGTGGCGATCACCCCGTCGAAGACTATCCTACCCCGTGCTGTCCCCAATTCGGGAGAGAAGAAGATCTCTCCGCATGGCAGGTTGCCGAAGCGGCCCGGCTTTCGCAAGTCGCCGTCGTCCACGAACATCCTCCGGCCACGCATGCCGGCGGTCAGGTCGGTGCCGGCCGGGGTCTCGATGTGCATTTCCGAGTGGCCCTCGACAGCCTTCTTCATCGCGGCCGCCTGAGTGCGCATGGCTGTATAGTCCACCTCCATGCAGCGCAGGAAGGTGTCCATCTTGATGCCCGGCGAAGTGCCCGCACGGGCGCGCTTATCTCCCTCGGTGATCTTGTCGAAGATGCTGGTGTACTTCTGCCCGTCGCGTCCAACGTAACCGATGTGCAGGCCGTGCGGGTCCTTCCCGATTTTGTCTGTGGAGATGCTGAAGATGATGTCGGGCTCGCTGCCCAGCGCGGCCAAGACTCCCGGATCGGACATGTCGGTGATGGCTCTGGCCGGCTGTCGAGCCAGCAGGGGTTGCCCTCCCATTTGCAGAGTTGCCTCGAAGTAGGCATCGCAGATCAGCCGAGAGGTCTCTTCGGGGTTTCCCACTATCAGCACCCTCTCCCCCGGCTGGAGGGCCAAAGACTGCTCAAGGACCGTTCTAGCTATCCTGAGTAGCTCGGAACTGTGGACCATTGTTCCTCCCCCAAGCAACAGAACGTGGCCGGTCGTTGGAGTGCCGGCTGAGACGATTGTCGCACAGCCGCAGGAGAAGAGACAAGGCGTCGGGAAACGGGTGTGGCGCAGGGTTCCGGGAGCGGGGCATGTGTAGGAGCCAGCTCCCGCTGGCGACAGATCTGGTGACGGAGGTTCGGTAGCCTCTCGCCTATGGTATCGCTGGCAGGAGCCAGCTCCTACGAACCTTCGCCAGGCTTTGCCCGGAAATGTGCGCCGCACCCGAGGGAAACGGCGATGGAGTCGCGTCGGGGTCATCGCTCTCTGGCAAGTGGATCGTTCGGCGAACCCGATGGTGTAGGGCGGGGTCTTGTGCCCCGCCGCTGGCCGTGTATCCGGCGCTGTCGGCGAGGCAGAGTGCCCCGCCCTACACAATCGACTGTTAGGAGTGTTGGACTCAGTGTACAATCTCCCCCACAGACGAAATTGCGGGGGATGCTCGTGCAACAGACACGTAGAGGACGAATACTGACAGGCGAACGACCTACCGGAAAGCTGCACCTGGGACACTACGTAGGAACATTGAGAAATCGGGTGCGGCTCCAGGACGAGTACGAGTGTTTCTTTCTCATTGCCGACTATCACGTGCTGACGACCCGCCAGATGGGGCTGCAAGAGGTGGAGCAGAATATTCGAGACGTGCTGCTGGACAACCTCAGCGTGGGCATCGATCTGGAGAAGAGCACGATTCTTCTCCAATCGCTGATACCTCAGACCCCGGAGCTCCACCTTCTCTTCTCCATGCTTGTTTCGGTGCCCCGCCTCCAGAGGGTGCCTACCCTGAAGGAGGTCGTGCGGGACCTGAAGCTGGAGACGGCATCGTACGGGTTGCTGGGGTACCCGGTGCTCCAGGCAGCGGACATTCTGGTGGTCAAGGGAGACCTCGTCCCGGTTGGCAAGGACCAGGCTTCCCACATCGAGGTGACACGTGAGGTGGCTCGACGCTTCAACGAGCTGTACGGGCCGGTGTTTCCGGAGCCTCAGGCTCTCATTGGGGAGGTGCCGACCCTGGTGGGGGTCGATGGCAAGGCGAAGATGAGCAAGAGTCTCGGGAACGCCATCTATCTGGCCGATGATGCGAAGACAGTGGAGAAGAAGGTGATGGGCATGTACACCGACCCCACTCGCATACATGCCACCGATCCGGGCCATGTGGCGGGGAACCCCGTCTTCATCTATCACGACATCTTCAACCCCAATAAGGACGAGATTGCCGATCTGAAGAAGCGCTACCGAGCCGGGAAGGTGGGCGACGTCGAGGTGAAGAGGAAGCTAGCTCGGGCTCTGAACGAGTTTCTTGAACCGATTCGGGAGCGAAGGGCCTACTATGAGCAGCGCCCGGATCTGCTGGAGGAGATCATCGAGGAGGGAAGCAGGAAGGGACGGGCGATCGCGAAGGCGACCTTGACGCAGGTCCGGGAGGCGATGGGGATCAACTACTTCCGGAAGCCGTGAGGGGTGCCGCCCGCGATAGGATATAATAGATCCAATTGCTCTGGGAGGTTGCCCTTGCAGATCACCAGGCGGGCGGACTACGCGGTTCGCACCATGATTGAGGTGGCGAAGGCTGAAGCCGGCCCCATGGTTCTCACTCACGCTGTGGCTGCCAGCCAAGGTATCCCAGCCGCCTTCCTGGCCAAGATAGTGCTCGCCCTGATCCGTGGAGGGTTGCTGCGATCCCACCGCGGCTCGGGGGGTGGTATCGCACTGGCGAGGCCGGCATCCGAGATCACCCTTCTCCAGGTAGTGGAGGCGGTCGACGGGCCTATTGCGGTGAGCAACTGCGTCTTGTGGCCGGAGGAGTGCTCGAGATCAGGCAGCTGCCCGGTTCACGAGATATGGTGCGAAACTAGATCGCTGCTAGTGGAGCGACTCAAGTGCACAACCCTGGCCGATCTGGCTTCGCGAGTGGCGACGAGATCGGGAGATGGGGCCGTGGAGAAGGGCCTGGTGGGGGGTTAGGAGAGTCTCTATGCCAACCCGACTTTAGGAGGATCGGCCAGGGGCTTCGCCTGCTTCCAGCATGCACAACCGGGTGATTGTTGCCTTGACACTGGTTAAGAAAGTGGTTATTATCATATTGTGGTCACCTGTCACCTGGCGCAACAATCCTCGTGTTAATTCAGGAAAGTGAGGTTTAGCGCTTTTTGGACAGCACCATTGGAATACTGCTTGGTAGCCTTGTGACGCTGATGGTTGGCGCGCTGGCGGGCTACTTCGTCCGGCAGTACTTGGTGGGCGCAGACCTGAAGCTGGCGCAGACCAGCGCCGAGAAGCTTCTGGCCGAGGCCAACGCCAAGAAGAATGAGATGCTTCTGGATGCCAAAGACGAGGCTCTCAAGATCCGACAGTCCGCAGAGCTTGAGCACCGCGAGCGGCGGAGTGAGCTGCAACGGCAGGAGAGGCGAATCCAGCAGAAGGACGAGAATCTGGATCGCCGCCTTGAGAGCGTCGAGAGGCGGGAAAAGACCCTTTCCAATCGAGAGAAGGAGTTGGAGGCGCTGCGGTTAGAGATTGATGAGGTGAGGGTCCTGCAGTTCCGAGAGCTGGAGCGGATTTCCGGTTTGACTCGGGAGGTTGCCAGGATCGAGATCCTCAAGGCCGTCGAGGAAGAGGTCAAGATAGACGCCGCTCGACGGGTGCGCGAGGTGGAAGCCCAAGCGAAAGAGGAAGCCGATCGAAGGGCCAGGCAGATTATCACAACGGCCGTTCAGCGCTGCGCAACCGACCTAGTGGCCGAGACCACGGTGTCGGTCGCTCCTCTGCCCAATGACGAGATGAAAGGTCGAATCATCGGGCGCGAGGGTCGAAACATTCGGGCTCTGGAGAGTGCAACTGGGGTTGATCTGATCATCGACGACACGCCGGACGCTGTTACCCTGTCCGGTTTCGATCCGGTCCGGCGCGAGATCGCCCGTTTATCCCTCACAAAGCTGGTCACGGATGGACGGATCCATCCGGCGAGGATCGAGGAGGTTGTCCACAAGACCAGGCTGGAGGTCGAGACGGCGATTCGTGAGTGGGGCGAAGAGGCAGCGCTGGAGGCTGGCGTTCATGGATTGCATCCGGAGGTGATCAAGTTGCTGGGTCGGATGAATTACCGGACCAGCTACGGCCAGAACATCCGGCTGCACTCGGTGGAGGTGTCCCATCTGGCGGCGTTGCTCGCCTCCGAGATTGGTGCCGATGTGAACATGGCCAAGAGGGCCGGTCTGCTCCACGATCTGGGCAAAGCGGTGGATCATGAGTTTGAGGGTCCGCACGCGCTGATCGGCGCGGAGTTGGCCAAGCGGTACGGGGAATCCCCCAAGGTAGTTCACGCAATCGCGGCGCACCATGCCGACGAGACCGAGCCCCAGACCCTGGAGGCTATGATCGTCCAAGCCTCCGACGCCATCTCGGGCGCCAGGCCTGGAGCCAGGCGGGAAACCCTTGAACACTACATCAAGCGGCTAGAAGCCTTGGAGAATGTGGCCAACTCCTTTGAGGGTGTGGAGAAGTCTTTCGCTATCCAAGCCGGGCGAGAAGTTCGCATCATCGTCAAGCCCGAGGAGATCGACGATTTGGGTGCCGTGAGGTTAGCTCGCGACATCGTGAGGAGGATCGAGGATACGTTGCAGTACCCCGGCCAGGTCAAAGTGACCGTGGTTCGGGAAACCAGGGCGGTTGACTACGCAAAATAGTGAGTCTGGCGAAAAAAGGCCGGGTGTTGGATGCATCCGGCCTTTTCTGTGTTTACGAGGGCATGCAGGTTGCACAGGATGGTGAGATGGAGGGAGTCATTCAGTGGTAGAGCGGCATTCCAGGGTTGATCTTCACCTGCATACCACCGCCTCCGACGGCGCTCTCACGCCGGCGGAGTTGGTCAGGGAGGCCAAAGTCCGGGGAGTAGAATGCATCGCCGTGACCGACCATGACTCGACGGACGGCATAGATGAAGCTATTGCCGAGGGAGAGGCGCTCGGCGTGCAGGTCATTCCAGGGATCGAGATGAGCACCGACATACCCCGGGCGGAGGTTCACATCCTGGGCTATTTCCTGAAGTACCGGGATTCCGAGTTTCAGACTGTTCTTCGCCAGCTTCGAGAGGGTCGTCGCGACCGGGCCGAGAAGATGGTGGCAAAGCTGGCAGACCTGGGGGTGAACATTCCATGGGAGCGGGTGCTGGAGGTGGCTGGGCAGGGCTCTGTAGGCAGACCTCACATAGCCCAGGTGATGGTTGAAACGGGGTATGTGTCCACCATGGTGGAGGCCTTCACCGACTACATCGGCCGGAATGCCCCGGCCTACGTGGAGCGATACAAGCTGACGCCGGTGGAGGCCGTGGGCCTGATCCGCAAGGTGGAGGGCCTGCCGGTGCTGGCGCACCCGGGCGAGCTGGTGACCCTGAGTACCCTGCTGCCGGAGCTGATTGCCGCCGGCCTGGCGGGACTCGAGTGCTATTACGGTGACTACAGCCCGGAGGCGGTGGAAGGACTGCTGGCCCTTGCCGATGAACACGGTCTGGTTCCGACCGGCGGGACCGATTTTCACCGACCCGAGGGCATCGGTCACGGTCCCAACCATCCGGGCGACAGCTGGGTGCCCTGGGAGTCGGTGCGGAGACTCAGGGCCCTAGCCCCGATGCGCCGGGATGGACGAAGGGCAGATTCCGCCGGGTGAGCCGAACGTTGCAGTGGCGACTTCAGTCGTCGGTATCTGTTTCCCGAGGAAGGAACGAACGACTGAAGTCGTTACTATGCCGTCTTCCTGCCCGTGCGGGCCAGGATAAACAGGATCGTTGCCATCACCACTCCGACGGCGACGAAGGCGAACAGCTTCTCGATCGGTGTGAAGCGCGCCGCGGCGACACCGAATATCGCGCAGAGCAGGTAGAAGATCAGAACGATCTGCCGCTGCGAGAGGCCCGCCATATGGAGCCGCTGAGGTAGGTGAGCCTGGTCTCCGCCTTTCATCGGGGATCGACCCGCGGCCAATCTCCTGGTTATCACCCAGGCCACATCGGCCACCGGGACCCCCAGCACCAGAAGCGCTGTGGCCACCTTGGCGCCACCCATGATCGACATGGTGGCAAGGGCGTAGCCCAGAAGCAGTGCGCCCGAGCTGCCCATGATGATGCGGGATGGGTGGAAGTTGTGGGGCAGAAAACCGAGGCAGCCGCCGGCCAGAGCGATAGGAAGGATGGCTATGTTGTACTGGCCGAAGTCGAAGACCTCTCGGGCGAACAGCACCAGCGCCGCGATGGTGACCACACCCGCGGCCAGGCCGTCCATCACATCCACCAGGTTGATGGTGTTGATCATCCCTACGATCCAGAGCAGTGTGAAGGGGATCACGAGCCATACCGGGAGGTGGATCATTCCCCAGAAGGGGGTCGCGATGCTGTCCACCTCCACTCCGAAGACCATCGGGATGGCGGCTATAAGTATCTGCCCGAGCAGTTGGGGCAGGGGATTCAGCCTCTTCTTGTCGTCCGTGAAGGCCAGGGGCAAAATGGCGAACGCCCCGAGCAACACCCCAAGAAGCCTCCAACTCTCCTGCTCGGAACGCGGGATCAGATGAGCCCCAAGCAGGGCGGCGGCTATGAAGCCCACGAAAATGGCGTAGCCACCGGTCCGTGGCAGGATTCGCGATTGCACCTCACCCGGCCGAGGTCGATCCTCGATCCCCGTCCAATGGCCGAACGCCATGGCCACGAAGGTGAGGAGATAGGCCACCACCCAGGCCGCCACGAAGACGGCGGCCAGGGACGACAGGTCTCTTGACATAAGCACAAAGAACCTCTGTTGCCTGTTAGCCTGATCTACTGTAGCGCCTGTGCCAGTTCCAGCGCCCTGTCACGCAGGGCGGCCAGCCGTCCGCCGTATGCGAGCTCCAGCAGGTCGTCGATCAACCCCGAGACCTCCGCGAAGGAGGGCAGTTCTCTTCGAGAGGATGCCACCCGCAGGATGCCCGGGTATGGGGTGGGCTCCGATCTCTCGTAGCTGCTGAGCAGGATCTCGTGCATCCTCTCGCCCGGCCTGACGCCAATGTAGTTGACGGCGTACTCCGAGCCATCTGGTGCCAGCAGACGGTGTAGGTGCCGGGCCATTTCCGCGAGGTTGATCGCGGGACCGGTATCGGGCATGAAGATCTCACCACTTTGAGGGGCGCAGGCCGCTTGAGCCAGCAACCTGGTTGCCTCGGGCATGGTGATCCAGTAGCGAGTCATGCCGGGGTCTGTCAGAGTGAGGGCTTTTCCCGCGGCGATCTGGGCCGAAAAAGTCTCGATTACGCTCCCCCCCGTCCCCACGATGTTGACGAACCGCACGATTGAGAGCCCCGCGCCGAGCGTCCTGTCGGCGGCCTGTACCAACCTCTCCGCGATCCTCTTCGTGCTCCCGTAGACGCTGGGCGGGTTCACCGCCTTGTCGCTGGACGGGTAGATCAACCGGCTTACCCCGAACTCGGCTCCGGTCTCAATCACGGTGCGGGTCCCTGCGAGGTTCACCTCGATAGTTTGGTCCGGGTTGTCTTCCCCCAGCGGCACATGCTTGTAGGCCGCGAGATGGAACAGCACGTCGGGGCGATTCTCCCGAAAGAGCCTCTCCAACTTCCGACGGTCCCGCACGTCGGCCAGAACCCACTGGGTGGGGACTTTCAGCAGTGGGGCGGTCTCCAACCTCAGACGGAAGAGGCTGTGCTCGTGGTGGTCCAGTAGCAGCAGCGACTCGGGCCGAAGCTCGGCGAGCAGTTGGACCAGGGGACCTCCTACAGAGCCCGCCGCGCCCGTCACCACCACCCGACGGCCGGCTATCATCTCCTCCGCTCCCACCAGCCCAAGCGGGGAGGAGGGTCTTCCCAATAGCTCTTCCTGAGAGAAGCGGGAAAGGGCTTCGTTCATGTGGTTGCCTCTTGATGCTCACGTAGCGCGGCATTCAGCCGCCGCTGAGCCTCTCTCATCTCGACTGCTCGGTCGGGGTCAGGTTCTATGGTTTCCGTGACCAGGTAGCGGACCGAGCGAGCCAGACGGCGGGCCAGCGCATCCAGATCCAGATCCCCTTCCCCGTAAGGCAGCCCTTCTTCCAGCAGTCCCCTCGCATTGGA
>DAHXJB010000141.1:0-2983 GCA_027372455.1 Chloroflexota bacterium
TCTCCAACCCGGGCAGCACCATTGGGCAGATGAAGAAGGACCACACCGACGTCCTGAAGAACACGGCCTTCGCCCCCGTGCCGGGGTTGCCTCCGAAGACCAAGCCGACGGCACCCACAAACCTGCCCGGTCTTTTCGTGACGACGGATTCCAAGGCCCCTGACAAGGCGCAGCTTGTTATCAAGGCGCTGATCTCGGAGCAGTTCTACCCGAAGTACCTGGAAGCGGCCCAGAGCAACTTCTTCTCGGTGCTCAAGGGCTACTCCGACATTCCGTTCTTCGCCAAGGACCCGTTGAACAAGCAGATCATCCAGGAGGTGCTCCCCTACTCCCGGCCCCGCGCCTGGCCGTATGTTGGGACGCCGACCTTCTCGGAGGCGGACAGCGATCTCCTTTGGGGCAAGATGTTCCAGCGCGTATGCGTGGACAAGTGGACGCCGCGGCAGGCGTTGGACGAGTTTGCTCAGAAGGTCAAGGCGATCGACGAGAAGTACAAGAAGAAGCAATGAACATCCGTGGGGTGGGGGTACGAGCGTACCCCCACCCCACGGATGTTTCGGGAAGCACCCGCCCCCGGGTCGGTTCGGTCGTTAACTCGGAAGGGACGTGGTGAGGCGGCGGCAATTTCCCCGTGCGGCTCTGGACGCAGCGAAGGGTCCGGGATCCGAGAGGGGATGCTCCGCGGGGAAGGATCTGGAGGTCACGATGGACGCACGTCGAACTGCTGTTCAGGCGCGACCGACCATCTCGTGGTGGTCGCCGCGCCGTTTGCGGCTTTCTGGGGACGCACAGATCGGCTATCTGTTTGTGGCGCCGGTCCTCGTGGTCCTCGCGGGGCTCCTCGCGTACCCTTTGGTCAGCTCTGTGTGGCTGAGCTTTAGGGATCAGGTGATCGGCGTTCCCGTTAGTCACTTCGTTGGATTGGCGAACTACCGGACGCTGGTGGCTGATCCGGTTTATCGGGAGGCGGTGCGGAACGTCTTCGTCTTCACTATTGGGTCCGTCGCGTTGAAGCTGGTGCTCGGCATGGCTACGGCGACGGTGCTCAACGAGAAGCTCCCGGCGCGCAATCTGGTGCGGGGCATTGTGTTGCTTCCCTGGGCTATTCCGACCGTGGTTACCGTCATCATTTGGACGTGGATGTATAACGACATGTTCGGGGTCTTCAATTTCGTGTTGATGCACCTCGGGGTGTTTCATGAGCCCAGGAACTGGCTGGGTGACCCCGGTACGGCAATGCCCGCCGTGATCGCTGTCGACGTTTGGCGCGGGTTCCCATTTTTCTCTCTGATGCTGCTGGCGGGGCTTCAAACGATCCCCGGCGACCTGTACGAGGCCGCTCGGGTGGATGGTGCCGGTCCGTGGCAGCGTTTCAGGCACGTAACCCTGCCAGGGATCCGCACCATCACCTTGGTGGTGACCCTGTTGTCGACCGTCTGGACGTTCAACGACTTCACGATCATCTGGGTTCTGACAAAGGGAGGTCCGGGCTATGCGACAACAGTGCTTTCGACGTTGACCTTCCAGAAGGCCTTCTTCAGTCGCGAGATCAGCCAAGGTATTGCGGTGTCTGTTACGCTGATGCCGCTGCTCTTGGTGCTCATCATCTGGCTGGTTCGTTCGGTAGACCGGCAACAACGGCAGGAGGCGTGACATGAGTAGGCGGACCTCGAGACGGATCGGGCGGATTGGGGTCTTTGTCTGGCTGGGTGTGATCCTCTTGACCGTGCTATTTCCGATCTATTGGATGGTGGTCACTGCACTCAAGCCAGCGGGGGAGATGTACGTTGCCCAGGCGATCTTGTGGGTACCACATCCCACGCTGAAGAACTTTTCGGATCTGCTGAGCCAGACAAGCTTTCTTCAGCAGATGAGGAACAGCGCGATCGTGGCCCTGACGAGCACTGTCGTTGGTGTGTTGCTGAGCACTCTCGCGGCCTACAGCCTTACGCGGGTCCACTACCGAGGCCGGAACGTGATTTCGGCGTGGATCTTCTTCAGCTACCTGCTGCCACCAACCCTGTTGTTCATTCCGATGTACGTGGTTTTCGACCAACTTCGTCTGCTGAACCAGCTCCCCGCTCTGATGGTCGCCTACCTGAGCATCACCGTGCCGTTCTGCACTTGGATGCTGAAGGGCTACTTCCTCAGCATTCCGGTGGACCTGGAGGAGGCAGCTCTGGTGGATGGCTGCAGCCGCCTGCAGGCCCTTCGGCGGATCCTGATGCCGCTGGCTGCGCCCGGGGTCGCCGCCTCGAGCATCTTTGCCTTCACGCTGGCTTGGAACGAGTACCTCTACGCACTGGTCTTCCTGAGCGGAGTCTCGAAGACGACGCTGCCGGTGGGTCTCTCTTCGCTGATCTACGGCGATGTCTTCCTGTGGGGTCAGATCATGGCAGGTGCCGTGATAATGAGCTTCCCGATCCTGGCTGTTTACATCGTTGGTCAGCGCTATGTCATCAGTGGCATGACAGCGGGAGCCGTAAGAGGGTAGGCATGCTGGGAGGCTGCGCGGACGGGGTTTTGGCCGGGGCCGCCCTAGGGCGGCCCCGGTGTTGACGGGGCGGGAGGAGGGTAGCTGTGGCTAGTTGCGCAGGGGCTGCAGGACGCCTGCTTCTTCCAGAGCGGCAGCCATCTGCCGCTCCTCGTCGGCAGCAAGCGGAATCATCGGGCTGCGGGCCTGCCCCACCGGGCGGCCTTGCAGGTTGATGGCTGTCTTGATCCGCTGGGTCATGTTCGGTCGGCGCAACTGGCGGGCCACCGGCAGGATGTGGAAGTGGCATTCTTGGGCCTTGGCCAGGTCGCCACGCTCGGTCGCCTCCCACAGGTCGATGCACAGTTGCGGCACCACGGTGTTGATCGCGGAGATGGAGCCGACGGCTCCGAGCGCGAACCCGGGGAAGAGCAACGGGTCCTGAGCCCAGGTAACGGCGATCTGGCTGCGGACGGTGCTGAGGATATCCGACAGGGTGTCCAGGTCCCC
>DAHXJB010000188.1:0-5664 GCA_027372455.1 Chloroflexota bacterium
CTGTGGCGGCTGGTGCAGGTAGCGATCAGGTCGCCGATCCCCGCCAGCCCCGCGACCGTGGAGGGCTCGCCTCCCAACTCCGCCACCAGTCGACCGATCTCAGCCAGGCTCCGGGTCATCAGCGCCGCCTTCGCGTTATCCCCATAGCCCAGACCGTCGGACATGCCGGCCGCCAGCGCCACCACGTTCTTGACGGCGCCGCACAACTCAACACCCACCACGTCGGGGTTGGTGTACACCCGAAAGGAGCGTGTGGAAAGCAACGACTGAAGTTGCAGACCCACCCCCTTGTCCCGGCAGGCCACCACAGTCGCGGTGGGGATACCCCGACTAACCTCCTCGGCGTGGTTCGGTCCAGAGATAGCCGCAACACGGCCACGGTGGGCGTCCCCAAGGGCATCCTCGAGCAGCTCTGTGCAGCGCTGGAGGGAATCGAGATCGAGTCCCTTGCTGCAGCTAACCACCAACTGATCAGCACACACTAGAGGCCGCAACCGTTCAGCAATCTCCCGCATGAAACGCGAAATCGCCGGGACCAGCACCACCGAGGCGCCATCCACAGCCTCTTCAAGCGACGACGTAGGATACACAAGGTCGGGGATCCGGACTCCCGGCAGGTAGTCGGGGTTCTCTCGAGTGAGAGCGATGGCCTCCGCCAACTCAGGCCGCCGGGCCCAAAGGGTGACCGGGTAACCCTTTCCGGCCAGAAGGACGGCGAGGGCAGTTCCCCAGCCACCAGCATTCACGATGCAGATTCTCTCAGACACCTTCAGTTCACCTGGTCGTTATGCTATTATTGCCATGCTCTCGAGTCCATGTGAAAACGGCCCGGCGGATGAATGTGTAACCAGCCGCGTTCCAAACCCCGAGAACAGGTGTAACCCGACCTGAGCGGGCGAGTTATCGCCCCTCCCATCTGGCGAGGCGGCAACAAGATATGCAATACGCTCTCTACCTGCTGGTAGGAGGGCTGGCATACCTGCTCGGTGCCATCCCCACCGGCTACCTGCTAGCACGACTCAGGGGCAACATCAACATTCTACAGCAGGGTAGCAAGCGAACCGGCGCTACCAACGTCCTGCGAACCATGGGCTGGAAGGCCGCGGCACCCGTCTTCGCCGGCGACTTCCTGAAAGGGGTCGTCGCGATCCTGGTAGCCCGGTTGATCACTCACTCCGACCCCACGGCCGACGTCATCGCCGGCTTGGCGGCACTTGTAGGCCACAACTACTCCATCTTGATCGGCTTCAAGGGGGGTCGAGGGGTAACGACGGGGCTTGGCGCCCTCATGGTGATATCGCCGCTGGTAATGGTGATCACCACTTCGATCGGGGTTGCCGTCGTCGCCCGCAGCCGTTACGTCTCCCTCGGCTCGGTCCTGGGCTCCGGCACCGTGCCGGTGACTATGCTGGTCGTGGTGGTGCTGCTGGGCCAACCCTTCCCCCACTTCCTCTTCGGGTTGCTGGGGGCCGCCTTCGTCATCCTCAGCCACCGGGATAACATCCACCGACTCCTCCACGGCACCGAGAGGAAGCTGGGCCAGCGAGCCTAGACCAAGAAACCGATCAACAATGCAGCGCTGGTTGGGCCGCACGGTCAGCCCTCACCCCAACCCTCTCCCAAAGGGAGAGGGAGAGTTGCTAGCGCTCCGATCGGAGCGCAGCCACCAGATTAGCCATCTCGATCGCCGCCACGGCCGCATCGAACCCTTTGTTGCCCGACTTGGTCCCCGCCCGCTCGATCGCCTGCTCCAGGTTGTCGGCGGTAATCACCCCGAAGATTACCGGCACCCCGGTCTCGAGGCTCACGTTGGCGACCCCCTTCGAGACCTCGGCAGCCACGTAATCAAAGTGGGGGGTAGCCCCACGAATAACGGCCCCCAGGCAGATCACGGCCGCGTACTCGCCGCTCTG
The DNA here is from genome assembly GCA_027372455.1 of Chloroflexota bacterium. GTDB lineage: Bacteria > Chloroflexota > UBA6077 > UBA6077 > UBA6077 > JAJYNT01. The sequence continues at coordinate 1,914 of DAHXJB010000188.1, forward strand.
GGCCATCTTCTTTGCGATCAGGGGTATCTCGAAGGAGCCCGGCACCCACGCCACGTCCAGGTTCTCCTCGCCCACGCCGTGCCGGGCCATCGCGTCCTTCGCCCCGCCCAGCAGCCGAGAGCTGATGAACTCGTTAAAGCGAGAGACCACCGCGGCGAAGCGCAGTCCTCTTCCGACCAGCTCGCCCTCAAACGTTCTTCCCATCCGTAACTTCCTCCCTGAGATCGTCGGGGTCCAACCCCAACAGGTGGCCCATCTTTTCCTGCTTAGTCAGAAGGTAGCGAAAGTTGGTGGGCGCGGGTTCGCTGATCAGCGGGACACGCTCCACTATCTCCAGTCCGAACCCCTGCAGCCCCACCAGCTTCCGCGGATTGTTGGTCATGATTCGGATCCTGGACAGCCCCAGGTCCACGAGGATCTGGGCGCCGATCCCGTAGTCCCGTTTGTCCGGTGGAAAGCCCAGTCGAGTGTTGGCCTCCACGGTATCCAGCCCGCGATCCTGAAGCTGGTAGGCCCTCACCTTGTTGTGCAACCCGATTCCACGACCCTCCTGCCTCATGTACAGCACTACTCCTCGGCCCTCCCCACCGATCTTCTCCATGGCGAGGCGAAGCTGATCCCCACAGTCGCACCGAAGCGAGCCCAGCACGTCGCCGGTTAAGCACTCGGAGTGAACTCGTACCAGCGGAGGGGGGCCGTCCCGAAGATCCCCCATCACCAGGGCCACATGCTCCTCCTTGTCCACCTCGCTGGAATACGCATAAATGACGAAGTCTCCATAACGGGTCGGGAGTCGAGCCTCCGCGACCCTTCGCACCAGCTTCTCCCTGTGGCGACGGTAGTCTATCAGCTGGGCCACGCTGATGATCTTGACGCCGTGCCGCTCACTGAAGCTCTCCAGCTCCGGCCGGCGAGCCATCGTTCCATCTTCGCTCATGATCTCGCAGATAACCCCAGCCGGGTAGAGTCCGGCAAGCCTGGCCAGGTCCACCGCCGCCTCAGTCTGCCCGGTCCTCTTGAGCACGCCTCCCTCGGCCGCTCTAAGAGGGAACATGTGCCCGGGTCTCGCCAGATCCTCCGGACGAGTGGCTGGATCGAGCAGTGCGCTCACTGTGGCCGCCCGATCGTAGGCAGAGATCCCGGTGGTGGTGCGGTGCTTCGCTTCCACCGATACGGTGAAGGCTGTCCCGAAGGATGAGGTGTTGTTGTCCACCATCATCGGTATCTGCAGCTCGTCCAGCCGGCTGCCCACGATCGGCATGCAGATCAGACCCCGGCCGTACTTGGCCATGAAGTTGATCGCCTCGGGGGTCACTCGCTCGGCGGCGATCACCAGATCGCCTTCGTTCTCCCTGTCCTCGTCATCGACCACGATGACGAACTTCCCTTCCCCTATATCCCGGATGGCCTCTTCGACCGTAGACAACGGCATCGCCATCACCCCCTACATGAAACCTTCCTCCGCCAGGAGACGCTCGGTGATCACACCTCCCTGCTCTCGGCCGCCGAGGAGACTCTCCACATACTTCGCGATTATGTCGACCTCCAGATTGGCCCTCTCTCCCACACCCTTATCGCTCAAGGTGACCGACTGCTGAGTAAAGGGTATCAAGGAGACCGTGAACCAGCCCTCGCCGCGGCCGGTCACCGTGAGACTGATGCCATCAACGGCGATGAAGCCCTTCTCGACTATGTAGCGGGATAGCTCGGCCGGGCAGGTAAAGCGAACGAGCAGCGCGTCGCCCTCCCTGCGCCGTCCCGCCACGCTCCCCACACCGTCCACGTGCCCCTGAACGTAGTGCCCCCCCATCCGGTCGGTGGGCCGCAGCGCCCGTTCCAGGTTCACCCGGTCGCCCGGTCTGGCCTCCCCCAGGTTTGTGCGCCGGAGGGTCTCAGGCGAGAGCCCCACGGTAAATCCTCCAGCATCGAAACTGGTGACGGTCAGGCAGGCCCCGTTCACGGCGACACTGTCCCCCAGCTTGAGATCCTCCACCACGTTCTGAGCTCGGACCCGCAGCTGGTATCCTTCGGCTCCTCCGACCAGTGACTGCACTGCGCCTATCTCTGCGACTATTCCGGTAAACATCCAAGACTCCGATGGGGAGGTTATCTCGGTCATTCCCCAGGGTTATCTCGATCCACGTAACCCAGGATCATCAGATCATCGCCGACCTGCTCCCAGCTCACCTGCTTCAAGCGCACCGCGGCGTCCAACGCCTCGACGCCCTTGCCCCCAACAGGCCCAGGAGCTCCGGTCCCACCCACCAGTTTGGGAGCGACGAAAGCCACTAGCTTGTCCACCAGTCGCTGGTCGAATAGCGATCCCAGCAGCTCGCCGCCGCCCTCCACCAGCACCGAGGTGATGCCCCATTCCGCGCCCAGGATCCGCAGCGCCTCCTCCAGGTCCACCCTGCCCAGCTTGGCAGGAACGGAGATCACCACGTTTCCCATGGCCTCGATATCCATCAACCGCGCCGGATCGGCCCCGGGCCCTACGATGACAGCTGTGCGGCCGGGCAAGTTGCCGCTGATCACGCCACTTGAGAGCGGCACCCTGGCAGTGGAGTCCACAATCAACCGCATCGGCTGATGGGGCAAGGGTCTGTCCGAATCGTCTCGAGCTGTCAGCTGAGGATCATCGGCTATCACCGTGTTGACCCCGACCATGATAGCATCGACTTCAGCGCGCAACCCGTGCACACGCCGCCGAGCTTCGGTCCCGGTAATCCAACGGGACTCGCCGGTGGACGTAGCTATCCTGCCATCCAAAGTCATGGCGTACTTGGCAATGATCTGGGGATGACCGGACGCAACGAAGGCAAGCCAGGATTCCAGGAAGTGACGGACCTCCGCCTCTCTTTCTCCCAGGTGCGTGGTGATGCCGGCAGCCTCCAGCGCGACTTTCCCTTTTCCGAACACCAGCGGGTTCGGATCCAGCATCGCCATGTGGACCTCGGCAACCCCGGCCTCAATGAGGGCGTCGGTGCAGGGAGGGGTTCGCCCGTGGTGGCAGCATGGCTCCAGGGTAACGTAGAGTGTGGCACCACGGGCCATGCCGGCCGCCTGCCGCAGCGCGACGATCTCCGCGTGTGCCTGTCCCGGTGGCTGGGTGTAGCCCTCTCCGACGATGTGCCCGTCGCGCACAAGCAGTGCGCCGACCGCCGGGTTGTTGCCGGTCTTCCCTTTGGCCATGGCCGCGAGCTCCATCGCCCTGGCCATGTAGTCTATGTCAGCCATGCGCCACCTCTAGGGGGACGGCTTCCCTGCCGTCCCACACCATCGCAGCATGAGGATTCGACGCTCGGACGGGCGAGACACCTCCGCTCCGATCGAAGCCCAAACAAGAAAGGCAGCCACCAAGGCACTACAGCCTCGGGCCGCCCGATGCAACCGTCGTGTGCCTTCTACCATCCGGACTGTACCGTCGGCCCTGGCCTCACACCAGGTCTGCCTCATCGGCTCGCGGGCTCCGCAGCACTACTGCGATACCGCCGATCGGGAATTGGCGTCGCCGCCTCACCCTGCCCCGAAGGACTTTATTCACTTTGTACGTTGACTAGTATAGGAAAGGTTGGGGCAACTGTCAAGGAACAGGTATTGTCATGCTGAGCGAAGCGAAGCATCTCCTCGTACCGGAGAGATCCTTCGCTACCGCTGTTCAGAAACTTCAAACGGCAACTGCCTCCTCATTTGGGACGAGGCGGAAGCCAAGGGCACTGGCCCTCTTGGTCAGCCTGGCAATGACGCGTTG
>DAHXJB010000199.1:0-3331 GCA_027372455.1 Chloroflexota bacterium
GCGCGCAGGTCGGCGGAGGTGGCACTGCCGATCTTCAGCCCTCCGGCGCCATTCGCCTGGTGACAGGCCGCGCACTTGGTCTGGTACAGCTCCTTGCCCGCTGCCACGTCGGCCGTCGCTGGTGACGCCGATGCGGCCGGAGCGGATGTGGCCGGAGCGGGTGCGGCCGTCGGAGCGGGTGCGGCCGTTGGAGCGGGTGCGGCCGTTGGGGCCGATGTGGGGGCTTTAGTGGCAGGCGCGGATGTTGCCGTCGGAGCCGAGGTGGGACTCGGCGCAGCCCCGCCAGCGCAGCTAGTGGCTAATAGCAGCGCAAGGCTCGATGCCAGCAACCCGCCGGCTACGAAATAGGGTCTCCCTCTCATCTCTTTTCGTACCTCCTCAGGATCCATATCTCTCGAAAGGCAGGGTTCCGAGTCTCGAGGGTGACAAGGCTATCTCCATCAAGATCTTTCCCGCGAGTTGCTTGCCAGCATCTGGCCTACCGGCGATTGGGTGCCGTATGCCGGGTTGCGGAAACAGGACATCCCGCGTCACGCCATGTTTCCGCTTCCGCAATGGCCCGCACGCTACCGGCGACTGGACATGAATGTCCGCTCTGGAGCAGCCTACGGTGGGGAAAGTGGTCTTCGAGTGGGTTTCCGCTAGGGTTCTAAGCCAAGTCTCCGCCCCGAGGCCGGCCCGGTCGGTACAACCGACCGTACCCTGATCCCATGCAACCTAGCCAGGTCAATAATTTACCCGGCTTAGTTGTTGAGGGGCAGTATACTACCTCTTTCCGCGGCTGTCGATGCCATTTTGCATCACCGACCCATAACGGTCTTGCATCGCCAGGTGCAGAGTGATAAAACCTGCTTGGCGAGCCCAGCAGCTTGCCCTAGCGCGTTGTCCCCATTTTGTCCCCAACTGGTAGAGAGGAGATTTGTCATGCGCCCAAATCGAACAAAGGAGTTGTGGCGAGCCGGTAAGCCCGTGCTCACCGGCTGGTGCAGCACTCCCGATCCCTACACCACTGAGGTAATGGTCCGTGCGGGTTTCGACGCGTTGATCCTGGATATGCAGCATGGCATGGCCATAGGTCCGGACAGGGCCGCTATCTGGCTCCAGATCGTCGGGCAATCCGATACCACCCCTATCGTGCGTGTCCCCTGGAACGAACCGGCCTACATCCAGTGGGCGTTGGATGCCGGTGCCATGGGGGTGATCATTCCCATGGTGAACAATGTCGAGGAGGCCAAGAAGGCCATCGGCGCTTGTCGATATCCGCCCGTGGGATACCGGAGCAACGGTGCCAACCGGGCTCGCCTCTACAACGGCAACGACTACTTCAATCATGCTAACGATGAAGTGATCTGCCTTGTGATGATGGAGACTGTGGAAGGCATCGAGAGCATCGAGGAGCTCGCGAAACTTCCAGGTGTGGACGGGTACTACATCGGGCCGACGGATCTGGCGATCTCCATGAATCTGCCTCCCGCTTTCGACGTCAAGGACTCGCGCCATGTGGCAGCGGTGCAGAGGGTGGTGGACGTGGCCAAAGCTCACGGGCAGACCGCGGGGATCCACGTGGGGTCGGTTGAGGAGGGCTTCCGCCGCTTCAAGCAAGGCTTCAACCTGATGCCCATCTGCAACGACATCGCCCTGTTGGCCGCGGGCCTGCAGAAGAACATTCAGGAGTTCAAAGAGGGGCTGCCTCTGTAGCTTCTTCTTTCCCCATCCCGAGCCTTTGGACCCTTAAAGGAGGAATCAGTGCTCAGCCAGCCGCAAGTGGACGAGATCGCCCAACAACTGCTTGACGCGGAGAAGTCGGTACAGCAGATACCGCAGATCATCCAGAGCTTCCCGTTCCTGACCATGGACGAAGCCTACGCCGTTCAGCTTGCCCTGATCCGTGGGCGCTACCAGGAGAACCGGGTGATAGTGGGCAAGAAGGTGGCTCTCACGAACCCTGAAGTCCAGCGGGTGTTGAAGGTTGGCCAACCGATCTTCGGCCATCTGATGAGTGACATGATTGTCCGGGAGGGGGAGCCGATCCATTGCTCTCAGCTGACGCAGCCGAAGATCGAGCCAGAGATCGCCTTCGTCATGAAGAGCGACCTCGGAGGCCCCGGTGTGACGGCGGCCCACGTCTTGGCTGCCACGGCAGGTGTGATGCCGGCCCTGGAGATCCCGGCTGCTCGCATCCTGAACTGGAAGTTCGCCGCACAGGATATCGCCGCCGACAACGCCTTCGCCTCGCGTGTGGTCCTTGGAGGGACCATCACTCCCATCGATAGGCTCGACCTACGACTGCTGGGGGTGGTGCTGGAGAGAAACGGTCGACTCGTGGCCACGGGCGCGGGGGCTTCCGTGATGGGCAATCCGGTGGACGTGGTGGCCTGGCTGGCCAACACCCTGGGGCAGTACGATCTGCGGCTGAAGGCTGGCGATGTGGTCCTTCCCGGTGCCCTAGTGGTGGCCCCCGATGTGCACGCCGGCGAGTTCTACAAGGCCACGTTCGATCATCTGGGGTCGGTGTCGGCCCTGTTTGTAGAGTAAGGGATACTGTAGGGGCGACCGGCCGGTCGCCCCTACATAGTTCGCACAGGACAGCGCAGCATGACTGACGAAGCCCCCGAAACGGGTCCGCATCGCCGCCCTCCCCACGCGAAAAACAACCTGAACGATCTGTCGGGGGAGGAGTGGCTCTACTTCACCAAGTCGGTGATCACCACAGCCTATTCATCCGAGCATGGCCACGATCTGCGCAAGGCCCACGGCGCCAACAAACCCCCGCGGCTGATGAAGCTGCTGATAGAGTTCTTCACCAAGGGGGGAGGGCGGGTGCTCGATCCCTTCGCGGGGGCCGGCGGCACCCTGATCGGGGCGGCCATTTGCCAACCTGCGCGAGAGTGCGTGGGGATAGAGATCAACCCTCGATGGATAGAGCTGTACCACCAGGTGATAGCGGCGTCCCAAGGTGGTCTGCGGGGCTACCCCCTGATCCACGGTGACTGTCTGGAGGAGTTGGCGAAGATGGAGGAATCCTCCTTTGATTTCATCGCCACAGATCCCCCTTACAACCTCCATCTAGAGCGCACTATGTGCGACGGGCGGTACGACGAGAGCTTTGCCAACCGCCGGACCGACTACGACATGCGTTCCGACAATCCCCGAGACCTGGCCAACCTGGACAGCTACGATGCCTATCTGGATGCTATGGAGCAGCTGTTTGTCCGGTGCCTCAGGGTGTTGAAGCCGGGTCGTTACATGGCGGTCATCGTGCGTAACGCTTACCAGAAGGGAGAGTACATCTTCACCCACGCGGATCTCGCTCGTCGGGCCAAGGCGGCCG
>DAHXJB010000210.1:0-8805 GCA_027372455.1 Chloroflexota bacterium
GGCAGTCACGATCATTACCCAGGCGGTGGTCGTGGCTGACGATCCCGCATTTCTGAACCCCTCCAAACCGATCGGCTCCTTCTATACGAAGGAGCAGGCCGACGCCCTCCAGCAGCAAAACGCGGGCTGGGTCATCGCCAGTGACGCCGGGCGCGGGTACCGGCGAGCGGTCCCTTCGCCCAAGCCGATGAGAATCGTGGAGAAGGACGTGATAGGCAAGCTGGCCCGAGATGGATACTGCGTAATTGCCGTCGGCGGAGGCGGTGTTCCGGTGGTGGAACAGGCTGATGGCAGCTTCGTAGGGGTGGAGGCGGTCATCGACAAGGATCATGCGTCGAGCTTGCTGGCCTCCGAGGTCAACGCCGACATGCTTATCATCTCCACCGGCGTACCCAAGGTATACCTCAACTTTGGAAAGCTCGACCAGACGGCCCTGGACCTGGTGCGGTTGGCAGAGCTACACGAGTACGTCCGCGAGAACCACTTCTCACCTGGCAGCATGTTGCCGAAGGTGCAAGCCGTCATCGGCTTCCTGGAAAGGGGTGGCAAGAGGGCCATCATCACCAACCCAGAATCGCTGGAGGAGGCGGTGGCGGGGAGGGCGGGGACGCACGTGGTGCCATAGGGCGAGTAGTGCGATATTCGCGAGCCCTTTCTTGGCGAATTAGCCCTGGACAGTGGTCTCAAAATGAGATATGCTCCCGACGCTTTCATGTGGTTCAGAGAGTGGGTTGATGAGTACAAAGGAGGTGGCTATCGAGCGTATTTCGTCCACAATCAGGCTGTAGCGTGTCGGCAAGGTGAGTGCCTGCCTGCTCTATTCTCTTACATGTCCATTCGACAAGGAGATCTTTACAATGAGAAGCGGTGCATTACCAGGGCAAGCTCCAGAGTCCACGGCTGTATGGCAACTGGAAGAGGGTGAAGTCCGCAAGCCCGGTGTCGTCCATATCGTGATGCTTGCGCTCTTCACGGGCATCGGTATCGTTGTCGGCACCCTCGGGAGTCTCGCGGTCCCGATTGGGTTTGTGTCGGCCTTCTGGCCTGGGCAGGCGATCCAGGCTGTGGGCTCGATATGGTATGGCATGTGGGGCGGCATTGCGGCGTTTGTCTTTCCGCTTATCTCCAACGCTATGAGTGGTTCGGCTCCCTTGCCCGTGTCGCTGGCCTACATTCCAGGCAACTTCGTGCAGGGCATGGCCGCCGGCTGGGCCTTCCGCCAGTTCAAGTGCCATCCGAGCCTGAAGGGCGCCAAGGATTGGTTGGTCTTTACGATCGTCGGCATTCTGATTGCGAACGCCTTTGGCGCCCTGTGGGGCACCACGGTCCTGCGCGTTTTCGGCCTGATCACGGCTGCCGCGCAGCCAGTCGCGTGGGCAGGATGGTTCCTCGGCAACAGCGTTGCCTCTTGGGTCCTGGGCGTCCTGCTCCTGAAGTTCGTCTCGCCGTTGGTCATCAAGACGAGGGCCTTCTGCAAGGGCTACTGGGCCTGACAACGGGGTCATAACGACATAGTCGGGATTGGCAGCGCGGTGATCCAGGCTGCCAATCCCGGGTTTCGGGAGATCACACAGTGACACAAACGACCCAAGTTCCGGCAGGCATGCGGCGCACACTCTTGGGCACGGTGCCCCAGTCTTCGCCGCTCTACGAGCTGCACCCGACCACGCGGCTGGTCTCGTTACTCTTCCTCGGCGTGGTCTCGATGTTTATCGACCTGCCGGAGATCAACTTTGCACTCGTTCTGCTCATCCTACTTTATCTATATTGGGCGAGGGTAGACATGGCCGGGCTGAAGATCTACCTTCCGCTTACGGTCACAGTGGCCATTTTCATGTTCGGGGTCTCGATTGGCTTTCCTGGGGCTCTACCCTCATATCATTCTTTCAGGTTTCTCGGTATCACTTTCTACTTCGAGCCGTTGTATTGGACCTTCGCCAGCTATTGGCGATTAATGGCAATGTTGTTCGGCACCATCCAGTATTTCTCGACCAATCGCGAGCGGGAGACTCTCGTGGCGGTGCGCACACTGAAAGTTCCGTTCGTTATCACCTACTTCCTGAGCCTGGCTCTCCGGTCGGCGGGTATGTTCATGGAAGACATGCGCACAATCCGGGAGGCGGAGCGGGCGCGTGGGCTGGACGAGTCATCCACTTCCCTGGGCGACCGCGCCAAGCTCTATGCCATGTACATGATCCCGCTGTTCACCCTGGCCATACGCCGCGCCGACGAGATCGGTAACGCGCTCTACGCGCGTGGTTATACGCCTTCAGGCAAGCTGGAAGGCGGCGGGCGACGGAGCGACTACATCTTGACCAAGTATCCGTTACACCGGGTGGACATCATAGCCATCGCTATGATGGTAGCCATCTTCGTGGCCATCGCCGTCTCGCGGATAGGTTTTGGCCTGTTTGCCGTGACTCAATCCCCGTTGCGACAGTACCTGTTGTCGCTGTTGGTTGGGAGGTAAGGCAATGCTAGCGGTATCTCTCACCGACCTGGGCTGGAAGTATTCAGGTCGACCTACTCTTGCTATCGAGCACGTCAACCTGGACATCGAGGAAGGGACCTTTGTCAGTATCGTTGGCCCTAACGAACACGGCAAGACCACACTCGTTTCATGCATCAAGGGCCTGATACCCAACAACTTCCACGGCGTCTGGCACGGCAAGGCGGAAGTGTTTGGAAAAGATGTCCGCACAAAGTCGGTCCAGGAATCGGCCGCTGATATCGGCTTCGTCTTCTCCGATCCCGAATCCCAGTTCACCTCCATGACTGTAGAGGAGGAACTGGTGTTCGGTCTGGAAAATATCGGGCTGCCGCTAACGGAGATACGCCAGCGGCTCGACTGGGTTACGACCATCACTATGATTGAGAACCTGCTCGACAAGTCACCGTACGAGATCTCCGGCGGACAGAAACAACGGGTGGCCGTTGCCAGCGTGCTGGCAATGAGACCACGCATCCTGATTCTTGACGAACCGACATCCATGCTCGATCCGATTGGCAAGGACTCTATTTTTCGTATCCTGACCAATCTCAAACGTGAGGCCGGGCTGACCATCATCGTTGTGGAGCACAATATCGAGCAGGTGGCTCCCCTGTCAGACATGATGGTGTTAATGTATGAGGGGCACGTTGCCAGGTGCGCGCCGCCTGCTGAGTTCTTTGAAGATCCTCTCCTCGAGGAACGGGGCATCCAGGTTCCACAGGCAACAGCTTTCGCCAGTCATCTCAAACAGCGGGGGCTGCTCACGGGAGCGCCTCCCGTGCACTTCGAAGACATCGTGATGACGGTCGATCGCTTGCTCGATCACAGCGTGGGCTCGGAGAGGACCCTGTCATGAATGATGAGAAACTGATTGAGGTTTCGGATCTCGTCTTCCGATACCCTGACGGCACCATGGCCTTGCGCCGCATCAACCTCGACGTCTACTCCAACCAGTTTATCGCGTTCATCGGCCAGAACGGCGCCGGCAAGACAACCTTCGCCAAGTGCCTTAACGGGCTGCTCCGCCCGTCGGAAGGCTACGTGAAGATCGATGGCCTGGATACCAAGTCCAAGGGCACTGTCAAGAAAATCGTCACCAAGGTCGGGTATGTCTTTCAGAACCCGGATCATCAGCTGTTCAACAACACGGTGTACAAGGAAATTGCCTATGGTCCGCGCAACCTGGGATTGAGCCAGGCGGAGGTGGACGAGCGGGTGAACGAATCAGCGCAGGTGTGTGGTGTGCAGAAGCAGATCTTCGAAGAACACCCCTTCTTCCTGCCCAAGGGTCTTCGCCAACGCGTCGCGATCGCCTCCATACTGGCCATGCGGCCCCGGACAATTATCGTCGACGAGCCCACCACCGGCCAGGACATGCGCCAATCGCTGGAAATCATGAACTTCCTGCGCGATCTATGGAGCCGAGAGGGCCATACCATCATCATTATCACGCATGAGATGCCGATTGTGGCCGAGTATGCCCAGCGAACGGTAGTGTTGGGCCAAGGCCGGGTTCTGATTGACGGCCCGACCCGGGAGGTCTTCGCACGCACCGAATTGCTGGAACAGACCTTCGTCAAGCCACCGCAGATCACCCGGCTTGCCCAAGCGGTCACCAAATATGGAATCCGCCCCGACATTCTGTCTGTAGCCGAGATGGACCAGGCGTTCGAGGCTGTGTATCAGCCTCAACAGGTGCAATGGAAACGGTAACATTCACGTCGGAAGGGCATAAGCTGAGTGGTACGTTGTTCGCCACACCCGACCCGGTATCGTCAGCCGTCGTTCTGTGTCATGGCGCCTTCGAACGCAAGGAAAACTGGTTTTCGTTGGCACAGCGCCTGGCCGGCGCGGGCTTGCCGGCCTTCACCTTTGACTTCGTCGGTCATGGCGCGAGCGAAGGCTTGCGCGGCACAGTGCAGATGCGCAGCTGGTCGTACAACATACGGGATGCGCTCAGCTATCTCGGTGAGCACGGGTATGATCGCTTTGGGCTGGTCGGTTGGGACAGCGGGGGGAGCGCTGTAGTACTGACGGCAGCTCACGATCCCCGGGTATGCTGCGCCGTGGTCTTGTCGGCACCTATCCGCATCATCCCATCCCTGTCGAGCCGGGTGGTGCTAAGTCTGGCCCTGGGTGTCGATCAGATCATGCGCGGGGTGTGGAAGAAGCCGCTTACCCTTTCCCGCGTTAATGATTTCGAGGGGCTGCGCGTCGCAGGCGACGACGGCGTCAACACTCGCTTTCTTGCGGACCCGCGGCTGCAGGCGCATCTTAAGGCTGTGCCAGTACGAGATGGCATGGATAGTGGTTGGTGTGACATCACACACGGCGCAGAAAAGGTGCGCGTGCCGATGCTCGTCGTACACGGCACGGAGGATACCGTAAACGACCTGCAGCAAAGCCAGCGATTGTGCTCCATCGTGCAGGGGCCCAGCCAGTTGCAGCTACTCGAGGGCTCGGGGCATGCCATTCACCTGGATGCGCAACGCGATGTGGCTAACGAGATGATCGCGCGCTGGCTGAAGGTACATCTGCCGGCGCAAGGATAGCCGGCCGCCGATGCGGCCAGCACCAAGTTTGAGGAGTGCACCATGTCTGAGCGGACGCTCTCGGTCCGGGGTGGACTGATCGTCAGCGAATCGGGCGCCTCACCCGGCGAATTGCTTATCAAGGGTGAGCATGTGGAGGCTCAGGGCGGGCCTGGCGCATTCGCCGGGGTGATGGTCGGCGAAGTGATAGATGCCACCGATAAGATGGTGCTGCCGGGTCTGATTGACCCTCACGTGCACCTGAATTCGCCCTTCATGGGCACAACCACGTGTCACGATTATGCGAATGGCTCGCGTGCGGCCGCGTATGGCGGCGTGACCACCCTCATAGACTTCAGCACTCAGCCCAAGGGCGGCTCACTGCTGGAAAACCTGGCGCAGAAAGAGCAAGAGGCGCGCGGCAAGGCGCTGATCGACTGGAGCCTGCACGGAATCCTGCTGGATGCGGGGCCTCAGACCCTGGCCGAGATACCGCAAATGGTGCAGGCTGGATGCCCGACCTATAAGTGCTTCACAACCTACAAGCAGTCTGGCCGGTTCGTGGACGACGAGAGTGTACTACGCCTGCTGGAAGCCACCGCCGATTGCGGTGGGATGCTGATGGTTCATTGTGAGAACGATGCGATCATTCAGCGCCGGCTGGAGCGGGAGATTGCGGCCGGGCACTTCGACCCGATCTATCATGCTCGCACTCGGCCGGGGATCGCCGAAGACGAAGCGATTCGTAGAGTCATCAGCTTGATGAACGAGGTGACTGCACCGGTTTACATCGTTCACACCTCAACGGCAGGAAGCACGCGGATGATCGATGAGGCGTGCTTGAACGGTCTACCCCTGCATAGCGAAACCTGCACGCACTACCTGACCCTGACCGAAAAAGAGCTGGAGGGTCCGGATGCAATAAACTTCATCTGCAGCCCACCGCTGCGCGAAGAGCAGGATGTGGAGGCACTGTGGCGTGCCGTTGCAAGTGGGCGCATCGAGGTAGTTTCATCCGACGATGCCGGCGTGCCAACCGCCGATCGTCTTCGTCTTGGCCAGAATCGCTTCGATAAGGTACCAAACGGCATGCCCGGCATCGAGCCGAGGCTAACGATTCTCTACACGGAAGGCGTACGGAAAGGCCGGATCAGTATGGCTCAGTTGGTCGCCCTCACCGCGACCAATCCGGCGCGTCTGTTCGGCCTGTATCCCCGCAAGGGTCATCTTTCGCCGGGTGCCGACGCCGATCTCGTGATCTTCGATCCGGATGTCTCCTGGACCATGCGGGCCAGCAACCTGCACATGAACACCGACTTCTGTCCCTTCGAAGGCTGGCCTGTCTATGGACGGGTCGAAACGGTGACCAGCCGCGGGGAATACGTCATTCGCGACGGCAATCTGGTAGGCAAACCTGGACATGGGCAGAGAATCTTCCGGAGCCTCGACGCGCATCGGCCCTGATGTTTCCTGTTTCCCACGTTGGCCTGGCACCTGGAGCCAGAAGTCACTCTCGGCCCGTAATCCAGGCCACCGTATTGTCGGCCAGCCGGTCAAATGCCCGTACCGCCAGTAGCAGATGATCCTCGCGCGTGTCCTCCTCTTTGCAATGGGATAAGCCGCGCAGGCTCTGCACAAACATCATCGCCGTGGGCAGCCCCGCCTGCGCCATCGCCACAGCATCGTGCAGCGGCCCGCTCGGCATGCGATGGGCCGTGCCGCTGAGTTCACCGACTGCCTCGGCGCACAGCGCCACCAATTCGGGTGTGAAATGGGCCGGCTCGACGCGGGCCAGGCGTTCCCAGGCTGCTTCCACCCGCTCTTCGGCCGCGATGCGCTGGCTGGCCGCCCGCGCATCCGCCAGCATTGCTGCCAGCGCTGCCTGCTCCAGATGCCGCTGATCCAGCGTGCACTCGCACTGCCCTGCCACCGCGGTCGCGATCCCTGGCCGGGTGATCACGCTGCCCATTGTGCAGACGCCCCCATACCGATCGGCAATCGCGCGGACCTCGAGCGCCAGACGGGCAGCCGCCACCAGCGCATCCCGCCGCATCGCCATTGGGGTCGAGCCAGCGTGGGCGGTCTGCCCGGTAAAGCGGATCCTGTGCCGTTCCAGGCCCTGGGTGCCGATCACCGCTGCCAGCGGCAGCTGCAGGCTCTCCAGCACCGGCCCTTGCTCGATATGCAGCTCCAGGTAAGCCGCCGCATTCTGGATCTGCCGAACCGCCTGCCCAGCCTCCCCCAGACTCACTCCCCAACGACCGATCACGTCAACCAGGCGGTTGCCATCTTCGTCCGTCTCCGCATGCGGCTCGTCCGGGTCGAAGTCGCCGGTCACTAGTCTCGAGGTGAACAGGCTGTGCCCGAACTGGGTGCCCTCCTCCTCTGCCCAGGCCACCAGCCGGATCGTGACGGCCGGCCGGCCCTGGGCCGCGAAACGCCGCAGCACTTCCATCCCGGCGGCCACCCCTAGGCAGCCGTCCAACCAGCCCCCATTGGGGACCGAATCAATGTGGCTGCCCATCACCAGTGCCCGGGGTGAAACGCCCGGCAGGGTTGCCCAGGTGTTGCCCGCCTGGTCTACCTCCGTTTGAACGGGCAGCTCCGCCAGCTTTGCGCGTAGCCAGCTGCGCGCCGTATCCCACGGCTCTGTCCACGCCAGGCGTTGGGCCCCCTCGGCATTGCCGGTCAGGCTTTGCAGTTCCTTCAGGTTGGCGATCATCCGCTCGGGCATAAGCCCCGGCCGAAGCGTCGTCATGTGTCTGCTCCTAAGCAGGTGCCCGGTGCGTCCGACATACCCGGGCGATTGCTGTTCCGAAGAATTCCTATGCTATGCCGTATTCTTTGATCTTCCGGTACAGGGTGGCCCGCCCGATCCCCAGCAATTTCGCCGCGTGATCCTTACTTCTTGCTTTCCCGGAAACCTCTGCCAACGCCCGCACGATAGCCGCTCTCTCGAGCTGCTCAATCCTTAGCGCCGAAGCGGCGGATCCTTCCTCTTCGGAAGCGGTGGGCAGATTCCCTGCGATTAGCTCCGCCATCTTGGCTATGAACTGGAGCATCCACGCCCGATTGTCCAGCAGCCTCTTCGTTTGCGACGAGTCGAAGCTGATCAGGCCGATGACGCCTACCGGTTTGCCGTTCAGCATGATGGGGGAGGCCATCTCGGCATCCTCAGAGCAGCGTCCTCTCTGAGGACACGGCAAGCACAGCGGGTGATACCCGGGCGTCGCGATTATCACTGTGTTGCCGGTGTCCAGGACGTGTCGGTAGACGAAGCCGTCCAGCATAACCTGGCCGCGTTTGTCGGCGTACTGCCCGGTGCCGGCAACCCTGAACAGGCTGTCGTCGGCTATTTCCACCTCGATCTTAAGTACGTCGGCGATGGCCTCTGCCGTCTTCTGAGCTGTGCCCTGCATGTCCCTTAGTTGGCTCATCGTTGATACCCCTGAAACCGCTGCCAGACCTTCTCTGCCAGTTGTCTGGCTCTCGACCGATACTACCATCCAACGGCACATCCTGACAACGCCGAACGGCTCCCGTGACGGCCGCCCAGTCTACTTCG
The DNA here is from genome assembly GCA_027372455.1 of Chloroflexota bacterium. Classification (GTDB taxonomy): domain Bacteria; phylum Chloroflexota; class UBA6077; order UBA6077; family UBA6077; genus JAJYNT01. Next base: position 8,588 of record DAHXJB010000210.1, read on the forward strand.
TTTGAGGAGCGTTAGTGGTCCGTCCGGCAAGTTTGCTGCACCTTTACCCACCGCTAAAGCAGCGGGCTGAGAAAACGAAGCCCGCTGAAGCGGGCTGGGATCGCCGGCAGAACTAGACGGCTTGGTCTCAGCCCAGTTTACTGGGCTTGGTCTTTTCAGCCCGAGGCTTGAGCCTCGGGCATGGCTCGCGAAAGTGCGTCCCACTTGATGGACGGACC
>DAHXJB010000240.1:0-17311 GCA_027372455.1 Chloroflexota bacterium
GAACGCCCTTCAAGTCATGGCTGCTAGAGGGTTGCTGGCGGAGCTTGCCTTTGCCATACCAGCGATCATTCGAACGAATCCTCGACTATTAGGATACTACCGACTGCTGCTCGGCTTTTCTCAGAAGGCCTTCTACCATCAGTCCACTGGGCTTAGCCCGTTCAGACGGGCCGAGGACTCTGGCGTTTTGACGACCGAGGCAGACTCCAACTTGCGTGAGTTATGTGTGGCACTCAACCGGTCATGCGCCTTTCTGGTGCTGGGGATCGCCGACACTCTCAGCAAGATGCACCTCGACGATTTCACCCTCCTGACCTTCGGTCCCCAGTTAAGGGGCAGCAGGAATGTGTCCCTGGGAGCAGCTGCGGTTCACCTCGTATTCGAGGCCATCAGGGAGATCGTAGGTGACAGAGCCGCTACCATCGAGGACAGGTTGATTTCCTTCCAGGATGCAACCGGACGCCGCCTAGAGGTACGTTTTGGATCCGATCCAGATATCGAGGTCGTCAGCGTGAACCAAGATACTGGTGATCAATATCCTCTACTGGCCATTGAAGTGAAAGGCGGTACTGATCGATCGAATGCTCACAACCGTCTTGGGGAAGCCGAGAAGAGCCACCTCAAGGCCAAGAGTGAGAGAGGGTTCACTGACTTGTGGACCGTCGTCAACGTTCGAGGGTTATCCGAGCCTGTCCGAAGGCGAGCCTCTCCCACCACAACTGCATTCTTCGATCTGGTCGACATAGCCGAGCGTCAAGGCGCGGCCTATCAGGCATTCCGAGATAGACTCCTTCAAAGACTTCGGTTGCCTGCATAGAATCCCTTTCAAACGCCCTAATTGCACGTCCAGACACGATTCCGGCGCCACAAGAAGGGCCGGCGTTTCAGCCGGCCCCACGAGTTGTATTGCGCCGATGAACCCTCACCCCATCCCTATCCCCGAGGGGTTGGAGTCGCTCGATCCACAATGACAGGTCACATCGGCTGTCTCTCGACACTCAGCGCTCGTTCAGTGCTTGAAGTGTCGCCGGTATGTGAAGATCATCGCAATCTGCGCGGCGTTGGCGGCCTTGATCACATCCTGATCTCGGATGGAGCCACCTGGCTGGATCACCGCCGTGACGCCGGCGTCGGCCGCCACCTCGATCCCGTCCGGGAAGGGGAAGTAGGCATCGGAGGCCATCACGCTACCTTTCGCACGGTCGCCGGCCTTCTTGATGGCCAGCTCCACCGCGTCCACCCGGCTCATCTGCCCGGCCCCTACCCCCACCACCGACAGCTTCTTGGCCAGCACGATGGCGTTGGATCGAACGTGCTTGACCGCGTGCCAGGCAAACAGCAGATCGGTGAGTTCCTCCAGGGTGGGCTCCCGTCGCGTCACCACATCCCTGGCGAAGGAGTCCTCGCCGTTCCGATCCCTCTCCTGAACCAGGAAGCCGCCCAGGATCCTCTTGAAGTCCATGGCAGGGATCCCACCCACCTCCTGACGCCTGGCCTCCCAGTCCTCCCCCACGGCCATTATCCTCAGGTTTTGCCTGGACTTGAGGATCTCCAGTGCCCCATCCGTGTATCCGGGGGCGATCAGATCCTCGAAAAAGACCTGAGAGATCTCCTGTGCGGTGGCCTCGTCGACGATCCGGTTCACCCCCACCGCGCCGCCGAAGGCCGACTTCGGATCGGTCGCCAGGGCCCGCCTGAAGGCCTCGGTGACGTTGCCGGCGCAGGCCAGTCCACAGGGGTTGCCATGCTTGACTATGGTGACCGCCGGCGCGGTGAAATCGGTGACGATGGTCCAGGCGGAATCCAGGTCGCAGCTGTTGTTGAAGGACAGCTGCTTACCGTGCAGCTGTTTGGCCGAGGCAACCCCGGGGGGAAGAACCCGGCTGGTCGCGTCCACGTAGAAAGCGGCCGCCTGGTGAGGATTCTCCCCGTAGCGCAACTCCTCCACCCGCTTCAGGGGAATGGTCAGCTCGTCGGGGAAAAGAACCACGTCGGGCCGTAGATAGTTGGCGATCTGCGCATCGTAGAAGGCGGTGTGCTCGAAGGCCTTTACGGCGAGCCTTCGCCGGGTAGCCTGAGAAACCCCGGCCTCGCTCCGCAATTCGGCCAGAAGCGCGGGATAATCCGCCGGATCCACCACAACCACCACGTCCTGATAGTTCTTCGCGGCGGCCCTCAGCATGGTGGGTCCACCGATGTCGATCATCTCCAGGATCTCCTCCTGATCCGAGCTACGGCGAGCCGTCTCCGCGAACGGATAGAGGTTCACCACAACCAGATCCACCGGCTTGATCCTGTGTCTCTGCAACTCCTGCATGTGATGGGGATCGCCGCGGCGCGCCAGAATGCCCCCGTGGATCGCCGGATGGAGGGTCTTGACACGACCTCCCAGGATCTCCGGGGAGCCGGTTACCTCGCTCACCCCCGTGACGGGGACACCGGCCTCGGCAAGGACGGTCTGGGTCCCTCCAGTCGAAAGTATCTCCACCCCCAGATCGCTCAATCCGCGAGCGAAATCCACGATGCCGGTCTTGTCGTATACGCTGATAATTGCCCGCACCGGTCCCTCCATCTCAATGGGTGAAACATTGGGCTGAGAACCAGAGTCTGGCAACGGCAGCTCGCTTCTCCGATCGCCATCACTTATCCCTGGACTCCGCCATTTCTACTCTCAGCAGCCCTTGCTCCGCCAACCGGCGCAACTTCCGATAAGCCAGCAGATCGCCGCCAGCTCGCTGGGCGAGCGCCGACAAGATCTGAGGCCCGCTCAAACCGGCCAACAGCATCCACTCTTCCCGATCGATCTCCACCTTATCCACACCCTGCGGCAGATCGGCCGCAAGCCGAACTACAGCGGAGGGGGCGCGGAGTACTCTCCATATCTCCTGCCACTCCGACTGCGCCGCGGCCGCCTGCTCCAACAGCAGGGCCGTTGGAGCGTCCAGGTTCTCCTTAGGGGTGGTTGCACCGTCGTGGTAGGCGAAACTGCCCGTGTTCCAGGAGCATAACAGCTCCAGAGCACTCTTGCCGGCCAACCCGTCGGTCTCGGCAGCTACCGGCCGACCGTCCCGGAAGTAGAGGGCAGCGGTCTGCGTGATCCCGCCCTTTCCACGGGAGAATCGAAGCACCCCCGTCTTGGCAGAAGAGCCCAAAAGGTGAAGTACATCGACGATGGTAAACTCCGGCAGACTACCTTGCAACAACATCTCTATCCTCTGCGATTATTACGCGGTGACCCTCTATGCTGAGCCGGCCTGTGGCGTAGAGTTGGATAGCCTGGGAATATATCTTGTGCTCCTGCTCCAGGATGCGCACCGCCAGGCTGTCCGCCGTGTCGCTCTCCAGCACTGGAACGGCGGCCTGCAGCAGGATGGGTCCGGCGTCCACGGCCCCCTCGGTGACGAAGTGGACGGTGCAGCCGGACAGTTTCACGCCGTGCGCCAGGGCATCCGCCTGGGCATGCAGGGTACCGGCGAAGGCCGGGAGCAGGGATGGATGGATGTTCATGATCCGGCCCCGAAAGGCTTCCAAGATCGGCCTGCCGATAATCCGATCGTAGCCCGCCATCACCACCAGCTGGGTATCCGCGGCCAGCAACCGTTCGGCCACGGCGCTGTCGTGAGCCTCCCGACTGGGATATTCCCCCCTCTCGACCACGGCCACCGGAAGACCCTTTTCCCGAGCCCAGGTCAACCCTTTCGCATCCGCATGGTTAGAAAGGACCAGGGCGACCTCTGCCTCCAGCCTCCCCGACTCTATATTGGATACGATGGCCTGCATGTTGCTGCCCCGTCCGGAGATCAGGATCCCCAGGCGGAGCCGCCCGTTTCTTCCCCTCTTCAAAGGGGGATGAGAGTGAGAAGTATTTGAGGAACTCGGGAACACCCCCTCAGCCATTGGTGATCTCCACACGGGCTTCGTCCTCGGAGGACACGATCTCCCCCACCAGCATCGCCTCCGGGACCAGGCGCCGCACCCTCTCCTGATCATCCGGCGGGCAGATCGTCACGAAGCCCAGCCCCAGGTTGAACACCCTCAGCATCTCATCCTGGGATATCGATCCCCGCTCCTGGATGAGCGTGAAGATGGCGGGCACAGGCCAGCTCCCCCACCGGAACAGCGCCTTCTTCCCGGGTGGGATGATGCGGCTCACGTTGCCCGGTATGCCGCCGCCGGTGATGTGGGCCATTCCCCTCACGTCCACAGCCGAGTGCCGAGTGCCGAGTGCTGAGTGCTGAGTGCTGCAGCCCTCACCCCGTGGACCTGCCCTCTGGCCGGTCCACGCCTCTCCCAAAGGGAGAGGGAATCCTCGCGTCTCCCTTTCGCCCCGTCCCCCCGTCTCCTCGTCTCCCGCGGGAGGGGATGCGAGCAGTCGTTTCATCGGGCCGAGGTAGCAGCGGTGGGGTTCCATCAGCTCTTCCCCAAGGCTCCTTCCCAGCCGCGGCCAGTAGCGGTCCAGCGGCTCCCCATCAAACACCCTTCTCACCAGGGAATAACCGTTGGTGTGCAGCCCGCTCGAGGGCAACCCCCAGATCAGATCCCCCACCTGGATGCGGCTCCCGTCGACCACGCGATCGCGCTCCACAACCCCCACGATGAAGCCGGCAACGTCGTAATCGTCTCCCTGGTAGATCCCGGGCATCTCCGCCGTCTCGCCGCCCACCAGGGCGCAGCCCGTCGCCTTGCAGGCCTCCGCGAGACCGCTCACCACTCCAGCTACCTTCTCCGGAACCAGCTTCCCGACGGCGATGTAATCGAGAAAGAAAAGTGGCATCGCACCGGTGGTGAGGATGTCGTTCACGCAGTGGTTGACCAGATCGACCCCCACGGTGTCGTGCCGGTCCATGGCGATGGCGATCCTCAGTTTGGTGCCGACCCCGTCGGCGCTGGCCACCAGCACCGGCTCCTTGTGTCCGCCGAGGGCGAACAGGGACCCAAAGCCGCCGATGCCTGTGAGCACCTGAGGACCGAAGGTGGAGCGCACCTTCTCCTTGATAAGATCTACCGCCCTGTTCCCGGCATCGATGTCGACACCGGCGGCCTTGTATGCCCCCTCTCCCTCTGTCAGAGGGTCGGGGTGAGGGTTTGTACTCACGATGCCTCCAGCACCAGCTTTTCCATCTCCAACTGAACCGGCACCGGGTAGCTGCCGGTGAAGCAGGCCCTGCAGAAGCGACTCTGATGCTGGCCCACCGAATCCAGTAGCCCCTCCAGGCTGAGGTAGCCAAGGGAATCGACACCGATATGCTTCCGGATCTCGTCCACACTCATGCGCGCGGCTATCAGTTCCGACTGCCGCGCCGTATCCACTCCCAGATAGCAGGGGAAGCGCATGGGCGGCGCGCTGATCCGCATGTGGACCTCCCGGGCGCCGGCCTTCCGCAGCAAGTTAACCACCGGGGGCGTAGTGGTGCCTCGCACTATGCTATCGTCCACCACCACCACCCGCTTACCTCGCAACACCTCCGGTAGCGGGTTGAACTTTAGCCGAACGCCCACCTGCCGCAGCCGTTGGTCCGGCTGAATGAAGGTACGTCCGATGTAGCGGTTCTTGATCAGCCCCTCGCCGAAGGGTATGCCGGACTCCAGGGAGTAGCCGGTGGCCGCCGGGATGGCCGAGTCGGGGACCGGGATCACCAGATCCGCCTCCACAGGATACTCCCTGGCCAGATGTCGACCCATCTCCTGGCGAGCGAGATACACCAGCCTTTCATTGATGGCGCTGTCCGGCCGAGCGAAGTAGATGAACTCGAAGATACACAGGGCCCGCTGGTGGCTCTCCACGGCCTTCACGGTTCGGATGCCATCGCCGTTGATCACCACCAGCTCCCCCGGATACAGCTCTCGGATGAACTCGGCCCCAACGGTGTCCAGGGCGCAGGTTTCCGAGGCCACCACCCAGCCCCCGTTCAGTCTGCCCAGACAGAGGGGTCGAACCCCCAGCGGATCCCTGGCGGCAAACAGGGTATCGCGAGTCACCATCACCAGACTGTAGGCACCTTGGAAGCGGTGAAGGCTGTGCAGGATGCGAGACTCCCAGTCCAGACCCGGCGACGAGGCGATCATTCTGGCGATAACCTCGGAGTCGGTGGTGCTCTCGAACAGCTCGCCTCTGGCCAGTAGCTGCTCGGCCAAAGGGACGGTGTTCACCAGATTGCCGTTGTGCCCGAGGGCAAGCTGTCCCAGGTCGGAATCCACCACGATCGGCTGGGCGTTACAAACCTTGCTGGATCCGGTGGTGGAGTACCTGGTGTGGCCTATGGCCAAGTGGCCCTTGAGAAAGCCCAGCTCCTCCTCGTTGAACACCTGTACCACGAGTCCCATGGACTTGAAGGTGCGCAGCTCTTTGCCATCCCCCGTGGTGATCCCGGCGCTTTCCTGGCCTCTATGCTGCAGCGCATAGAGGCCGAAAAAGGTCATCCGGGCCACGTCAACTTCCGGCGCGAATATACCGAACACCCCGCAGGCTTCGTGAAGTTCTGCCATTCCAACCCCCAACTCACTGCCCGAACGTCGGTGTTGACGCCACAGCGACTATTGGTTTCCGGCAGTCAACTCTCGGCGCAACCCTCTCCAAACGGAGATGGACAGACGAAAGACCATGGGGACATCTCACCCTCAAGTCGCGACACGAGCAAACGTATCACTCATTGACCCGGCCTCACCCCGCTCCCTCGGAAGAAGGAACAGGGCCAGGGTGAGGGCTGACCCTATGCAGAGAGCGTGGGCCGCCGCTCTGAGAGTCGGGGTCGTGTCGACCCCGGCAGTCATCGGCGACAACAGAGGCGCCGCGGATGGCGCCCGTCCCTAGCGGCCCGACGCCGGACCGGTAGAGTCCACCGGCCCGTCGGAACTATTCACTCAGCATGAGACCAAGGGCGCCGCTCCACACCTCCCGCATCTGAGCCACAGACAGGTCAACCAGCTTTCCAAACCGGAAGCGATCCCCACCCACTGTGCCCAACACCGCCAGGGGAACCCCTGCATCGGCCGCCAGTCGCTGTAGTTCCGGGAACTTCTCCGGATCCAAGGAGACGACTATGCGAGACTGGCTCTCCCCGAAGAGCAGCGCGTCCGCTCGGCACCCGTCTCGCCGCAACAGCCCCGCCACGGCATCGGCATCGCTCCCCATCCCCAGCCCCCCGGCCATGCAGCTCTCCGCGAGGGCAACGGCCAGGCCACCGTCGCCACAGTCGTGGGCCGATCTAACCAGTCCCCCCCTGATGGCCGCGAGGCAGCAGCCCTGGACCCGAGCCTCCAGATCCAGATCGATGCGTGGGGGAACACCGGCCGCGCGACCGTCGGTTACCAGCTTCAGGTACTCGGTGCCGCCCAGATCGTCGAAGCTTCGACCCAGCAGCACCACCAGGTCACCGGGTTCCCTGAAAGCCATGCCGGTGGCATGCCCAACGTTCTCAAGCAGGCCCACCATACCCACCACGGGAGTCGGATAGATGGCCGATCCGTTGTTCTCGTTGTAGAGACTGACGTTGCCGCTGACCACCGGTATCCCCAGCCGCTCGCAGGCATCGGCCATCCCTGCCACGCTCTCTCGGAAGGTATAAAAGACTTCCGGCTTCTCGGGATTGCCATAGTTGAGACAATCGGTCACTGCAAGCGGTTCCGCCCCGGTGCACACCAAATTCCGTGCCGCTTCAGCTACCGCTATCATGCCGCCGGATCGCGGCTCCAGGTAACAGTAGCGGCCGTTTCCGTCGGTGGTCAGGGCAAGTCCCTTGCGAGTGCCTTTCACCCGCAACACGGCGGCATCGCCCTCCCCGGGCAGCACCACCGTGTTGGTCTGCACCATGTGATCGTACTGCTGGTAGATGGGCCGCCGGCTGCACAGATTGGGGGATGCAAGGAGATCGAGAAGGGTCTGGCTGTATTCGGTCCTGATTGGAACGGTCGAAAGATCGAACCGGTGAGCCTCCGCGAGGTAGGCTGGTCGAGTGCCTTCCCGATGGTACACCGGGGTCTCGTCGGTCAGCAGCGGGGCGGGGATCTCCGCCACCACCTGCTCCCCTTCACGCACCCTCACCAGACCGTCGTCGGTGACCATCCCGATCAGATCGGAATGAAGGCCCCAGCGAGCGAACAGCTGCTGCACCTTCCCCTCCTGGCCCTGTCGGGCAACCACCAGCATCCGCTCCTGCGATTCGGAGAGCATAAGCTCGTAGGGGGTCATACCCTTCTCTCGACGTGAGACCTTAAGCAGATCGATGTCGATGCCGCTGCCGCCTCGGCCGGCCATCTCGACGGCGGAGCTGGTCAACCCCGCCGCCCCGAGATCCTGCATCCCCACCACGTAGTCGGTCTGGAGCAGCTCCAGACAGGCCTCGATCAGCAGCTTTTCCAGGAACGGGTTGCCAACCTGAACGGCCGGCCGCCGCTCCTCGGAGCGCTCGTTCAGCTCCACGGAGGCGAAGGTGGCCCCGTGGATCCCATCTCGGCCGGTGTCGGCTCCCACCAGGATCACCGGGTTGCCCACCCCGCTCGCGGTGGCCCGCACGATCTGGCCGGCCCGCACCAATCCCACGCACATGGCATTGACCAGCGGATTGCCGGAGTATGAGTCCTCGAAGTACACCTCCCCGGCCACCGTGGGCACCCCCAGGCAGTTGCCATAGCCGGCGATGCCTCCCACCACACCGGATACCAGGTACTGGTTGCGCCGCTCCGTCGGTGGGCCGAAGCGCAGGGAGTCCAGAAGGGCGATGGGACGAGCCCCCATCGTGAAGATATCGCGCACGATCCCGCCGACACCGGTCGCAGCCCCCTGATAGGGCTCCACGGCGCTGGGATGGTTGTGCGATTCGATCTTGAGGACGACCGCTAGCCCATCGCCGATGTCCACCGCCCCGGCGTTCTCGCCCGGCCCCTGAAGCACCCTGGGGCCCTTGGTAGGGAAGAGACGCAACACCGGGCGTGAGTTCTTGTATCCGCAGTGCTCGCTCCACATGGCGCCGAACATGCCCAGCTCCACCCGGTTCGGCTCCCGGCCGAGCTTCGCCACAATCAGATCGTACTCCTCGGGGGTGAGAGCAACGTCATCCAACAGCTCGCGGGTTACGGGCATCAAAGGGTCTCCTGAACGGGGTGCTGAGTGCTGCGTGCTGAGTGCTCCCTCTCCCCTTGGGAGAGGGTCGGGGTGAGGGCTGAGTGCTGCGTTATGGGCGATCCCTCTCCCTTTGGGAGAGGCGTGAACATGCCAGAGGGCATGTTCACGGGGTGAGGGCTGGTGGGCGCTCCCAGGATCGATCGGAAGATGTAGGCCCCGTCGGTGCCACCCAGGATGCTCTCGCAGCAGCGCTCAGGATGGGGCATGAGACCGAACACGTTACGGCCCTCGTTGCAGAGACCGGCCACGTTCCTCAGGGAGCCGTTGGGGTTGGAGTCGCGGGTGATCCGGCCATCGGGGTCGCAGTAGCGAAGAAGGATCTGCGAGCGGCGTTCCAGCTGCTGCAGCAGATCCTCCGGCGCGTAGTAGCTTCCCTCCTGATGTGCTATCGGAAGCTTGAGCACCTGCCCTGCCTCGCAGGCCGAGGTAAACGGGGAATCGGTGGATTCCACCCGCACATTGACCCAGGAACAGCGGAACTGGAGGTGGTCGTTGCGCAGCGTAGCGCCGGGCAGCAGGCCGGCCTCCAGCAGCACCTGGAAACCGTTGCAGATCCCCAGCACCAACCGGTCGCCACGGGCAAACCGCTCCACCGACCGCATCACCGGGGAGAAGCGGGCAATGGCCCCCGCACGAAGATAGTCCCCGTGGGCGAAACCGCCCGGGAGAACGATGCAGTCGTAGCTGGACAGCTCCGTGTCTTCGTGCCAGATGAACTCCACCGGCTGTGCGAAGACCGAGTCGAGTACGTGGTAAGTGTCCCTGTCGCAGTTGGTGCCAGGGAACACTATCACGCCGAATTTCAAGGGGGCCTCCTCGGCGGTTAGACGCGTTTCGGATAGGCTAATTCTATCACAGGGAAAGTGGTGCCGCCATAGGGGCGCGGTAGTGCTTAGATCAGCAGATCGCCGACCCTAACAGTACGCAGCGTGCCGTCGGTCAGTCGAAGCAGCAGCGCCCCGTCTTCCGCCACCCCCTCGAAGCTGCCCTCCAGTTGCTGGTTTTCTTCGACCACCACAACCTTCTGGCTCCTTCGCCACAGTCGCGAGCCCCATCGCTCACGCACGACGGGCTCCAACTGGCGTAGATCCAGAGCTAGTAGCTCATCCAGGTGAAGCAGGATCTCGTGCAGAAGACGCTGCCGGGAGAACTCCATGCCCGTCTCTCGACGGAGACTTGTGGCGTTGTCGGGGATCCCAGGTATGGAGGCTGGGTCCAGATTGACGTTGATTCCCATCCCCACCACGGCGAATGGATGGGCCGGTGCCCAGCTCACCTCCGTTAGCACGCCACCCAGCTTTCGTCCGTTCACCATCAGGTCATTGGGCCACTTGATCTCGGCTCGAACGGGGAGCAGCTTCTCAATCGCCTCACAGGCGGCCACGGAGCAAACCATGGTCAGCAGGAATGGCTGCGACTGGTGCCGCTGGAAGAGCATCGAGAACAGAAGGGCGCTTCCCGGTTGCTCCAGCCAACTTCTACCCTGGCGGCCTCGCCCCCGGGTTTGATGGTCCGCCACGAAGACGGCCTTTTCAACCGCTCCGCTCTCGCCGGCCTGTCGAGCCAGATCGTTGGTAGACCCCGTCTCGGGGAGGTAGTGCACCACCCAACCTTGCGGCGCCTGGAACTGCTCACTCTCCGTCATCTCACCACCCCCAATAAACTGATAGCCAGAGGGATCTGCATCCCTCTGGCTATCCCCCCAAGCGCGAGGCGCTCAGGATTCGGTCACTACAATCCCCGAGGACGAGAATGGGACGACTAGCGCCCGACCTCCAGCCCACGAGGCGTGCGAACCGGGTGCGCCATCGCGCTAGGACTATGACAACCCATTCGCATCACCTCCTTTCCTAACTGCGGAAATAGTAGCAGTCATCGGCCGACCCGTCAACAGCTTACGCTAGCCATGTGTCAAGAAGCCTTTGATGGTTCTCTGGGGACACCCCAGGCCCCCGCCAGAAGGGGCTTAGCCCCTTCTGGACATCCCCTGCGACTATCCGCGAGTTACCCACTACTTGACAATAGTCATATAACAATAGCTGCCTAGCTTTATCAATAATTAACGCTAGGCAGCTATTGTTGGCGGAGGCGCATGGGAGTCGAACCCACCCGGGACGGCGATTACCGCCCCGCAGACGGTTTTGAAGACCGCGAGGCCCACCGGGACCCGTCCGCCTCCATGAAAGGACACTAAAAAATACTCTAAAGGGATTATATCCCGCCGCCAGATGGCCGTGCAATGAGCTGGCACGGCTCCTGCAAGTTGATCATACATTGGCGCAGTAGAGACCCGTTGGTCATGGAGAGATGCCGTGAAAAGCCGCATCCTCGTCGTGGATGACGATCTTTCCATCCTTGAGTTGCTGCGCACCCTTCTGGAAAGCGAGGGTTACCAGGTCAACACCTTCGCCTCCGGAGCCGCAGCCCTCAAGAGTGCCCTCAGACATCCCCCGGACGCCGCGATCATCGATCTAATGATGCCCGGCATGAATGGCCTGGACCTCATCCAAGCCTTACGCTTCGACAGACGAACCAACCAGCTGCCGGTCCTGATCTGCTCAGCCTACTACGGCGACCTCCGCCACATCACCGCCGATCTTCGGCACAACCACACCACCTGTCTGCGAAAACCGTTCCAGCTCGAGGAACTGCTGGACCTGGTCGGTTACATGGTGGCAAGCCACAAACAGGTCTACCAGGGTCACGATGGAAGCCGGCAGCAACTGCACCCGGAGGTACCAACCCCCATCGCCTCCGCACCGGGTAGCTGGACCCCGCTGATCACGCCTTCTCAAGATCTGGATCGCAGCGGGAACGTCCCGGCGGAAGAGGAGACTTCCACCACATACACACCCTCTCTGGCCGCGGTCCGGACCAGACCGCGATCCCCGAGGCAGAAGAGACTCAACAGGGTGAGCGCTCCTGGTGGGGAAACCGCGTAGCTGCACCCCACACAACAGAAGCACCCCCCAGTTCTCCGGAGGGTGCAGCCACTTCCCGGCCAGAAACTGCTAGTGGATCACGAAGGAAAGTGCCACCAGCCCCCCGAACAGGACCACCGCCAGCCCGCCAATGATCTTTAGATCGGTATAGACGTAGCTGTAGTCCACAGCCTGAAGCGCCGCCTTCGCCACGGAAGCGCCCTTCGCTCCAGCGCCGCGCGCGGCGACCGCTTCCCGAGGTCGGAACTGCAGCGTCGTCCCACCTGGCCGCTCAGCGGGAGGTGCCATCTCCCCTCGAACAGGCTCCAGTGCCGCCGCTTCGGCCGACACAGAGCTGCTCGTCTGCAGCTCACTCCGCTTCTTCAGCTTCTTCTTGCCGGCCGCTTGCCGCGTTGCGCCGCGGGAAGGTTTGGCCATCCGTATCCTCCTGGGAAGGTCATGAGGGGTAACCCCACCGATGACTATTATACCCTATAGCCACACCCTGTCCAGCATGGCCCAGGGATTGCCGTTGCCGAGCGGAGGTTCAGACTTCGCGATGGAGGGTGCAGATGGCCAGAACCGTCACTCAGGAGCAACTCCCTTTCTCCCCACGGAAGCATCGAGCACGAGAGATCCGCTGGCACCCGTGGGGCCACCATGCCTTCCAACTGGCTCAGCGTGCTGATAAGCCAATCCTTCTCTGCCTCACGGCATGGTGGTGCGAGCAATGCCATCAGATGGACGAGACCAGCTATTCCGATCAGCAGGTGATCGATAGGATCAAGAACAGCTTTGTGCCGATCCGGGTCGACACCGATCGCAGGCCCGACGTCAACGATCGCTACACCCTGGGCGAATGGCCCACCGTAGCGCTGCTCGCCCCCACCGGAGAACTCCTTACCTCAGCCGGACACCTGCCCCCAGAAGAGCTGGCGGCGCTGTTGACCCAAGTGGCCGGCTGGTACGAGACCCAGGCAGCAGATCTACGCCAGGAGATCGTGGACATGGAAGCCCGACGGCGACAGCTGCTGCGTTACCCATTCTGTCCCCCCGATCAGCCGCCCCCTGAGCTGTTGGAGAACGTGGCCTCGATGCTCGAAGGACTCTACGATCCCCTCTACGGGGGGTTTGGCGACCAACCGAAGTTTCCGTACCCAGACGCCGTCAGTTTCGCTCTACGCCGGTCTCAGGCCCCCGGCGGCGAGCGATGGGCCGAGATAGCCGACAGGTCGCTGGAAGCCATCGCCACCCGGCTGCTGGATCACGTGGACGGGGGCTTCTTTCGATCCGCTGCTCGTCGTGACTGGACTCAACCCCACACCGAGAAGCTGCTGGAGGTTAACGCCGATCTCCTGTCCCTCTATCTGGATGCGTACCAAGCCACGGGCAAGGGCGACTACCGAACCGTGGTCGAACGGGTTCTCGACTTCCTCAACGCCACCCTCCGCAACGAAGACACGCCCACCTTCGGAGAGAGCCAGTCTGCCGACTCGGAGTACTACCAGCTCGCGGGAAGGGATCGCGAGAAGGTTGAGCAGCCAGATGTGGACAGGACGGTGATCGCGGAGGGTAACGGGAAAGCCGCCGTCGCCTACCTGCTGGCCTACCGCCTTCCAGACCACGCCGATCACCTGCGAACCGCGACGCAGCTGTTGGACTTTCTCTGGACCCGGATGACCGATCCCCAGCGAGGGGTCGCGCGCTACTGGGATGGCCAACCGGCGGGCCCATACCTGCTGAGAGATCAACTGAGTGTAGGCACCGCGCTGGCCGAAGCCTATGATGTGACCGGAGACGACCGCTTCCTGGAGAAGGCTACGATCCTGGCGGAGGTGATCCTCCGCGACTACACGGGCGTGCCGGGCGGTTTCTACGACCTCCGTGCGGAACCGGATGCCCTGGGAGGGCTGGCCGATCGCGGATGGAACCTTGTGGAGAACGCTCAGGTAGCTCGGTTGATGGTGCGGTTGGCCGGCTTCGGGGGTAACGGCAGGTACCTGGAGGCCGCGCGCTCTGCGCTGCAGCTGTTCGCCCAGGACTACTCTCGCTTCGGCGCTCTCGCGGGTTCGTACGCCCTCGCCCTCGAGGAGTACCTCCAGGGAAAAACTTGATGCCGCCGGGCGGCTCGCCTTGCCATGTCCCAAACACCGGATTATCTAAGACTCTCTCCCGTGAGTCATCCGGAAGGACAGCGTTGCCAGGCGAGCGGCGAGATCCTCGTTGGAAACCACGATCCCGTGGGGCACCTCCAGCTTGACCGGAGCGAAGTTGAGGATCGCCTTGATCCCGGCTGCCACCAGTTGGTTGGCCACCTTCTGCGCGGCGGAGGACGGTACGGCCAGGATCACCATCTGGATAGATCGCTCCTTCACAAAGCTGGCAAGCTCCGACACATCGAGAACCTCCCTGTCCCCAATCTTGGTGCCAACCTTGGCCGGATCTTGATCGAAGAGAGCGACTATTCGGAGGGAGTAGGTGGAAAAGCCGGGATAGGACGCGATTGCGCCGCCGAGACGGCCCGCCCCGACCACGATGACCTCTCTTTCGGCAGCAAGGCCGAGCAGATCGGCAAGCCTTCGCTGCATCTCAACTACGTCATATCCTATGCCCGGACGGCCAAACTCGCCCAGATAGCCCAGATCCTTGCGCACCTGGGCGGCAGGAACTCCCGCTGCATCCCCCAGCATCTCCGAGGACACAACGGTCAGGCGTTGCTCCCTGGCCTCGAGAAGATACCTGTAGTAGAGGGGAAGACGGTTCAAGCTCGGGGTCGGGACCTTCGGACGGTTCACCACCGACTACCACCTCCAAACGTTGTCCTTCTGCTCAACCCGATGGTACCTTCTTCCACCTGGCTGGTCAATCTGGCAAGGACATTCGACACCGATCTAACCATACCAACTGCAGCAGCGGCCGTCAACGACGGCGTGCTCCATGATTCCCTCTCCCCTTGGGAGATGGTCAGGGTGAGGGCTGGCCCAGCAACAGGACTAAAAGGCCCGCGAATCGGCGAAGACGTATTGACTTGGCCTTCCGCGCGTGCATATAATCACAAAGCTTTGCATAGGTTTGCGTAGCTTTCCGCGTCCTCTCATCGCGATCCGCGCCAAGCGACCATAGGCAGGGCAAAGAGAATAGCGTGGTCTCCTCGCCTCGTTACAGATGAAGGTGACCGGCCAGAGCGAGAGCGGCCGGCACCAAGAGGATTGGAGGGCCCCAGGGCAGGACTAGAATGGAGATCGTCGTAGTCGGTGTAAACCACAAGGCAGCCCCGGTTCAGGTGCGCGAGCATCTGGCCTTTACTCCCTCACAGATGGAGGCGGCGCTCGCGGCCCTTCGAGAGAAGACCCCCGAGGCAGTGATCCTATCCACCTGCAACCGTACAGAGATCTACGCCGTGGTTCCATCCGCAGAAGCTGGAGTCATAGAGATCACTAGCTTCCTGGCGGATTTCCATGGATCACCTTCGGCCCGCTTCGCCCCCTATCTCTTCTCTCTTCGAGGGAGAGAGGCGGTGAGCCATCTCTTCGCCGTAGCCTCGGGGCTCGACTCGATGATCCTCGGTGAGCCTCAGATCCTGGGCCAGGTTCGGGAAGCCTACCTGGCAGCGCTGGCCCAGGACACCGCGGGCACCCTGCTCTCCTGGATCTTTCACCACGCGATGAAGGTCGGCAAGCAGGTTCGTACCGACACCAACATCAGCCGCAGCGCCGTTTCGGTAAGCCACGCCGCCGTGGAGCTGGCCAAGAAGGTCCTGGGCAGCCTGGCCGACCATTCGGTACTGCTGGTTGGAGCTGGCGAGATGGGACAGCTGGCCGCCAGAAACCTCCTGGACAACGGCTGCGAGAGACTGGTGGTAACCAACCGCACATACAGCAGGGCCGCCGAGCTGGCGAGCCGGATTCGCGCCGCTCCCGCGGAGTTCGCACGGCTGCCGCAACTGCTGACGGAGGTCGACGTCGTCATCTCCGCCACGGGAGCCCCCAACTTCGTGCTAAACGCCGGCATGGTGCGCGAAGCCATGCCGCATCGTGCAGACCGCCCCCTGCTGCTGATTGACATCGCGGTACCCCGGGATGTGGACCCGCAAGTGCGAGAGTTGGATCGGGTTTTCCTCCACGACATCGACGATCTTCAGGCGGTCTGCGCCGCCAACCTTGAGGAGCGCCGCAAGGAGGTCGATCATGCCCAGGAGATCATCGACGCGGAGGTCGACCTGTTCGAAAGTTGGTGGGGGAGCCTGCAGGTGGTCCCCACCATCCGGGCACTCCGTGATCGGGCAGAGGAGATCCGGCAGGCCGAGTTGCAGAAGGCCATATCCCGCATGGGCGACCTCTCAGATCGCCAGCGTTCCGTCCTGGAAGCCCTGACGATAGGGATCGTCAACAAGATGCTCCATCAGCCCACCGTCAGGCTGAAGGCCCACGGGGGCAACGGCGCCAACGCCAGCTATGTTCAGATACTCCGGGACCTCTTCGCTCTGGAGGAGAGCAGGGCTTAATCCTACAGACACACTCGTCATTCTGAGGCGCGGAGCGCCGAAGAATCTCTCCGATCCTGTACAGGAACCAGGAGATTCTTCGCTTCCGCTGCGCTCCAGCTCAGAATGACAGGTTGCGATGGGTCGAACGCCGGCCGTTATTCTTCCGGCAGCAAGATGTGTTTGGGCGGAACCGGTGTGGGGGCCGGCATCGCGATCATGCCTGGGTAGGGCACTCGCCTTGATCGGGTCTGCATCCCCTCCAACAACCCCTCCAGTTTGGAGGCCGGGAAGGACAGGCACATCTGGGTCCGCTCGATCCCGGCGTAGTTACGTCCTCCAGAGCAAGCCGTTGTCAGGTTGATCTTGCCCTGATAGCCGGCCCTCACCGCGCCATAGGCGCATACCAAGCTGTTGGAGCTCACCTCCAGTGCCAAAGGCGCGTCGCCGGTGGCATACATGTAATCGTCCATGGCGAAGTATGCCTGCCAGGGCACCACGATCATCAGAACCGCATCCGGGATGAAGAACGCTTTGGCCAGCGGGGCCACCGCCAGCCCCTCCACCTGCCCCCGAGGCACAGCCGGCTTGGAGGCGATCAGCTTCACCGCCAACTCCCTGTCAGCCGCGTAAACCCCCACGTGGGTCTTGACCGACTTCTCCATCACTGCTGCGTCCAGTTCCGGGTCGTACATGCCGAAAGCGATGCGGGCATGGGGACAACCCAGATTCTCCCGGGTCACCCAGAATGGGAAGCCGCCAGAGGATGCGGCAGCCACAAACTGG
>DAHXJB010000256.1:0-1998 GCA_027372455.1 Chloroflexota bacterium
GACGCCAGACTTTCGATCACCCGGTACATCCCGCCCGCCGGGAACCAGACCCCCTCCGCCAGTTCCGCATACTGAAGTAGGGAGTAGGTAGCGGGTGCATCGTAGGGACTGAGGCCCAGATACATGTTCTGGAAGGTGAAGGCCTCCTTGAGGTGGGAATCCCGGAAGTAGTTGCCGACGTTGTCGTAGTGCTTGACCAGCGCCTTCATCTGAAAGAGGAGAGGCAGGTTACCGGGGCTGAAGTAATCCAGCAGGTTGTAGAAGTTGCGACCGACGAAGCGTTCCAGGGAGAGGTGGTAGTTCAGGTGCCCCTCGGCCAGGTAGCGCATCAGGCCACCGAAGCTGCCCGGCTCGATCCCCTCCAGCTGCCCCCGCATCGCCTCCATATCCCCGGTCAAGGCCAACCGGACGCCGTCGTCGAAGCTGATTTGGTAAGTCGGGTCCACCCGACGAAGCTCCAGGTGATCCTCCATCCGCTCGCCCAGGGCCGCGTAGGTCTCCGCGAACAGTTGAGGCATCAGGAAGAGCGTGGCGCTTACGTCGAAGCGATGACCATCGCGGAGGATCCGGTCGCACCGCCCTCCAGGGGCTGAGTTCTTTTCCAGCACCGTGACCTGGAAACCGTTGCGCGCCAGGAGGGCAGCCGTGGCGATGCCCCCGATGCCGGCACCGACAACTACAGCGGTGGGTCGTGCGTACATGGTTCCTCTCCCTCGGACGATTCTGGGTCGATGGCGGTTGCTCACCTATCCCACCCACAGGGTACTGGGGGCGTCCTTTCCTGCCATCGGCGCAACAGCGGATTCTCCCTACGCAAAAAGGATGGCCCCACCAACGGTCCTTTCTGCAGCCAATGCGGTAGCGGTCTACGCATAATGTCGTAGGGTAGATTGGCGGGGGTTTCAGGATGAGGCCGACGGCATGTTTGGCGGCTCCGAGGACGTGAGGCTTGTGCAACACTGGAAATGAGCCAGGCAACTCCCATCTCACGAGCGCTGGAACTGAGGCAGGACATACAGAAGCCCGCCGGCATTCCGGCGGGCTTGGTCGGGCGAGTGGATTTCAACCACCAGCTTCAGCGTCCCGAACGACAGATTAGAGCATCAAGTCCACAGGCATTCGATGTCACCTGCTATTGCACGTACAGTCTGATCGCCCCACGTGGTCGGCGATCACTGCTGGCATCGACTGCTGGACATTGCGAGACCCACCACTGCGTTACATCGCATCGACTTCACTAGTGGCTACAGGACAGATGAGTTCCTCCATGGTGAGGCTCATGCCCCCGGTCGCCACCCGATAGAGCTACCCTACCGCAGCCCATTTCTTGTAGACTATATCCTGTAGGGTATTCCCTGTTGCACGTGCAGCCGCGGGTAGTCGGGCCGCGACGGTCCACTGCACGTACTCACAGTTTCCCGAAAGGCAGACGAATCGTTCATCATGGCTTTCGAAGAGATGGGCCACCACAACGAAACAGCAGTCCAATCGCCCTTCTCTCGGGCCACACTGACTCAGCTATGCTACTCCGAGATAAAGAGACGCATTCTGGGCGGCGAGCTACGTCCCGGAGATCGCTTGAACGAGAAACAGCTCGCCACTGCACTCAGCGTCAGCCCGACTCCGGTCCGAGAGGCGCTGAATAAACTCCGTAGCGATGGGCTCGTCACCTACTCGGCGTGGCAGGGCGCCGCGGTGATTGACCTAAACCCCACAGACTTAGCTCATCTCTACGACATTCGATCTGCCCTTGAGGGCCTTGCCATTCGAGAAGCATGTCCGAATCTCGTTCCCGAAGACCTGGACCATCTGGATGGCCTGCTGTCGCAAGCCGCTGAGGTGATGTCCCGAGGCGAACCTGAAGCAGAGAGCATCCACGAGTCGAACCACATCTTCCATCAGTTCATCGTCGATCGCTCAGGAAACCCCTGGCTGGCGAAGACGATGGAAGGGATACAAGACATCCTGGTTCTCGCGAGGCACTTTCTTCCCCCGCTA
>DAHXJB010000259.1:0-2039 GCA_027372455.1 Chloroflexota bacterium
AAGGTCTCCCTGATCGAGTCGGTAAACCCGGAATGGCTGGACTTGAGCGCCCAGTGGCAGCCACGAAGAGATGCTTCGCTGGCGCTCAGCATGACATGGTGCAGGATGTCCTGTTTCCGCAAGCCGCCGTACACTGCCACCATGCCCCTGGAGACTAAGGCTGGAACGGGAATTGATACAAAAGGCTCAGCAACACAAGACCGCACGCGGCACGTCCACATGGTCTCTTAGCCCGACCCGGCAAGCTCTGGTGCCGGTCAACGGGCTAGGCAGTCTGGGACCTTTCCTGCAAAGCCCAGCGGCGGGGAAAAGGGGAAATCTATTTCGCCCGCCCCCAGCTCTTCTCGAAGAGCTGGTGAAGCCCGACGACTGGGATGAAAGCAATCTCGGCCGCCGAGGCGAAGCAGACGCGCACGAACATGAAGGAGGTGTAACCGTGGCAGACTCTTCGGTACAAGCCCCCCCCGGGCGTGTGAAGGGGTCGGCCGGGCCCCCGACTATCGATCGGACCCCTTCAAGAACTGCAGATGCGGCTGCCGAACTGTCCACAGATAGGCACGACGGCCCTGACTACGTTGACGACTGGTTGGAGAAGAACGTCTCCCTCAGCCTAAGAGAATTCGTCCGAAGCCACTGTACTTCCTTTGCCCGCTGGGACCTGCTGCGGCAGCTCCATTTCTGTAGAGGGGTCACTCTGGAGTCGCTTGCCACCAGTATCGGTGTCGGCGAGGCGACCATATTGCCGGAACTGAAGATCCTCGAGGCAGCAGGCCTGGTGATTCGGCAAAATGGCCATGGCTCGGCAAGCTACGGCCTAGCCGCCGGCTCGAGCCTTGCAGAGAACCTGCAGGCAGCCGTCGAGGCCTACGAGGAAGATCTGGAGTTCCGCTTCGCCCTCGTGTACATCATCGTCAGGGCCAGTCATAGCGGTGCCGTGATGGAGTGACAGGCGATCGATGGAAAGCTCAATCGGGCTACCGGAACATCGGCAGCCCCGCGTCCATCTCGCTTAGTCTTCGCTCTTCTTACGTCGGCCCCGCCGGCCACGCCCCCCCTTGGGCGATGCACCCGATGATGGGGGCATCTGAGACTCCAGCCACACCCGACACTCCTCGGGCAGGCAGGTTACCTCTTCCTGCACCCAGTCCGGTGCCAACTCAACCTCCTCGGGCAACCAGGTGCTCTCACTCGAGATCACACCCCTGCCCGCGATCCATGGCGACACCGTTACCTCCCACCAACAGCTCAGGCCCGGAACTAACGACCCATCCACAATCTACAACACCATTATACGCCGCGAGATCAACTGTTAGTCGAGGCCCATTCGCCTCAACTCCTCGTCACCAATGCCGTAGAAGTGAGCGACCTCGTGCAAAACTGTCCGGCGCACCTGCTCGCGGACATCTTTGGGGGTCTTGGCCATGGCGAAGATGGGACGGCGGAAAAGGATAATGCGATCAGGAGGAACCAGGTTGTAGCTATCACCCCTTTGCGTCAAGGGAATGCCATCGTAAAGACCCAACAGGGTCTCGGGTGGCTCGATTCCAAGGCTCCTGACCAGTTCGGTCGAGGGCTCCTCCTCGGACAGGATCGCCACATCCGTGAGCCTCGATCGGAATGGCTCGGGGATCTCCCGCAGGGCCTCCATCACCAGCCGGTCGAATCGGTCGGCGTTTGAACCATGCGCAGCCTTGCCCCGCAGTTGGGCCAGCCGCCGTTTTCGACTGCCGTCCTCTTCCTTTGCCAAGTATCACCCCCGTAGATCCGAGATTGGGTGCCGGCAGCTCACAGAAGAGCCGTCCGAGGGCAAACATGCCCTGCCAGAGTGTTAAGCTGAACAAAATGTAGCAGAGTAGCGCCACCGGCGACAAATTGGGGGACCATTATCCGCTACGGCCCCTAGCATCCTGGCATCGCTCGCTGCTGTTGACCTGGACCCCCACAATCCGGTAGAATATGATATGGCTTCGGGAATCCGTGCGGCGCATTCGTCTAGCGGCCTAGGACACCTCCCTCTCAAGGAGGAGATCACCGGTTCG
>DAHXJB010000288.1:0-4173 GCA_027372455.1 Chloroflexota bacterium
GCAGTGGGACCGAAAGCTGAGTGCGCGGCTGGCTGAGGCGCTCATGAGCATCAATTCTGTGAAAAGTGTCGAGATAGGCGCTGGCCTGGGTGGATCTGCTTTGCGAGGTAGCGCGTACCACGATGTGATAGGGCACGACACAAGGGAGGGTTGGGTGCGAGCTGGGAACAACGCGGGCGGCATCGAGGGGGGCATGAGCAATGGGGAGCCCATTGTGGTCCGGTGTGCCGCCAAGCCGATACCTACCTTGATGAAGCCACTCCCGTCGGTCGATCTGGCGAGCAAGCAGCCGGTGGCGGCTGCCATCGAGCGAAGCGACGTCTGCGTGGTGCCCGCTGCCGTGGTGGTGGGAGAAGCCATGGTGGCGCTTGTGCTGGCAGATGCGTTCTTGGAGAAGTTCGGCGGCGACTCCGTTGAGGAGATCGATCGAAACTATCGGGGCTACCTTGCCGCAATCTCAGACCCATCTTCGGGGGCGCCCAGACTATGAACGTGGTGCTGATCGGATTCAGCGGCAGCGGTAAGTCCGCGGTGGGGCGGCTGCTGGCGCAACGGCTGGGTTGGGAGTTCGTTGATACGGACGTGGAGGTCGAGCGGCGAGCCGGTCGACGGATACACGAGATCTTTGCCCAGGAGGGGGAGTCTGTCTTTCGACGCATGGAGGCGGAATCGCTGCGGTGGGCGCTGCGAGGTGACTCGCGAATCGTCGCCGTCGGCGGGGGGGCTGTTGTCGATCCATCGAATCGCTCCGTTGTTCGAGAGGGCAACCTGGTGGTGTTGCTGGAGGCCGGCGTGGACACCCTGCATCAGAGACTGGCGTCTGCAGTGGCCGATGAGCCACGCCCCATGTTGGGCACAGGGGGCAGAAGCCGGATAGCGGAGCTGAAGGCGGCGCGCGATCCGGTATATCTCGAGGCCGCCCACATCACTGTTTCCACCGAAGGGGCGGATCTCGAAGATGTGGCGGCGCGGGTGTTCTCCGCGGTGACCGAAAGGTTGGGAGATGCAGTCAAGGCAGAGGGGGGACTATGATTTCCATTCCTATCGAAGCGTCCGCGGGACGATATCAGGTGCTGGTGGGGGACGGATTGCTGGCTTCCGTGGGGCAGCTGTTGAGAGAAGCCGGACTGGACGGGGCCGTTCGTCTGGTGGCCGACGAGTCGGTTCACCACCGGTACGGTCGGCAGGTTGAGGAGAGTCTCCGATCCCGCGGTTACGCGGTGTCCTCCTTTCTGGTGCCCTCTGGCGAGACCAGCAAGTCGATGGAGATGGCGAGCGGGATCTATGATTGGATGATCGACCAGGGTACCGAGCGACGTGATCTGGTGCTGGCCCTCGGAGGGGGTGTCGTTGGGGACCTGGGCGGATTCGTCGCCGCTACCTTTCTGCGTGGTCTCCGATTGGTTCAGTTGCCTACCAGCCTGCTGGCGCAGGTGGACTCGAGCGTGGGTGGGAAGGTTGCGGTCAACCATCCGCGCGGAAAGAACCTGATCGGTTCCTTCTACCCCCCGTCGTTGGTGGTCGCTGATCCCTCGGTTCTCACCTCTCTTCCTCGCCGGGAGCTCTCTGCCGCCCTTGGCGAGGTGGTCAAAATGGGGGCGATCATGGATGCGCCGTTCTTCGAGTGGTTGGAGAGCCAGGGTGAGGAGTTGCTGCGGGCGGAGGCAGGGGCCATGGAAGAGATCATAGCCCACACCATCCGATTGAAGGCTCAGGTCGTGCAGGCGGACGAGAAGGAGTCGGGACTCAGAGCCACCCTCAACTACGGTCACACCATTGGCCATGGAGTGGAGGCGGCTTCAAACTACTCGCGGTATCGCCATGGGGAGGCCGTTGCCATCGGGATGGTGGGCGCGGCCAGGATCGCCCTGGAATTGGGAATGGTGGACTCCCTAGACGTCGAACGGCAGAAGCAGTTGCTGGCCAGGCTGGATCTCCCGACTCGCTGTCCGGATGTTGCGGCGGAGGAGGTGTGGGGATCGATGTCGCGGGACAAGAAGGCGAGCCAGGGCCAGCTGATGTGGGTTCTGCCGGAGAGGATAGGCCGTGTGTCCATCCAGCGCACCGTGCCCGTGGAGTTGGCCCGTCGTGTGGTGCGTGAATTGGTGACTGGGTAAGGACTATTAGCCCCTTGTGCGATCGGGGTCCTGGTGCTACTTTCTTATGGGCGGGGTGCATAACCCCCCATGGAGAGGCAGGTGGGAGAGGGACCAGAGGGAGTCTTTGATGCGATCTGGGCGCAAGCCGCGAAGGTTCTCTCTGTTGAGTCCTTCTCGGTAGCGCTGTGCGGACCCGGCCCCAATCAGATTACCTACGAGATGGTGGTCGACCGAGGGGTAAAGCAGGTCCCGCAGACGCGCGAGCTTGGAGATGGCCTCAGCGATGTGATCATCCGCACCGGAAGGCCACTGCTGGTGCGCAACTTCGAGTTGGAACGAGGCAGCCTGCCCCTGTCCTGGATGGGAGACCCTATGCTCATAGGGGGCAAGGTTATCGGGCTTCTTGCCGCTCAGAGCTATCGTCAGGGCGCCTTCGACCAGAAAGACCTGTCCATCCTCAGCATGCTGGCCAATTGGGCGGCATCCTCGTACGAGTCCACCCAAAGGTATCGCACTCAGAAGCAGGAAGCCGAGGCCTCGAGTGCCCTCTTGCAGGTCGCTAGAGCGCTGGGAAGGGAAACCGATCAGTCCGGCCTCTTCCGATCGGTGACGGAGATAGTTCTTACCCTGGTGGAGTGTGATCGCTGCTCCGTCTGGTCGTGGGTCGCGGGGAAGCGTGAATTCCAGCCCGAGTGGCGAAGCAACGCGGTCAGCCGAAAGGCGGAGAAGTTCATCTCGGCTTCTATGTCACCTAACGAGATCCCGGCTGTAGCGAAGATGCTGGACAGCCTGGAGCTGGTTGTCGTGGAAGAGACAGATCAGAGTCAGCTGGGGTCGGCGCTAGATCTGGTTCCACTGGACGTGCGGTCCGTTGTGCTGGTGCCCCTGTCGATAGACGGAGAGTTGGTGGGCCAGATCGCGGTGGTGAGATCGCGGTCCGGCGAGCAGTTCACCCTCAAGGAGATGGAACTGTTGAGAGGGCTGGCCGATGTGGTTGGATTGGCGATACAGAATCAGCGCCAGCATCGGCAGGCCAGTGAGACAGCCGCCTTGCGTGAGTTGAACGAGCTGAAGTCCCGTGTCATTTCCACCATATCTCACGAGCTGCGCACTCCCCTCAGCTTCGTTCAGGCTGGGAGCGAACTGCTGATGCAGCGACTCTTTGACCCCGAACAGCTCAGGCAGGTCGCGGGTTTGGTGAACCAGGGTTCGGTGCGACTGGCTGAAGTGGTGGACGACATTATCGAGTTCGCCGATCTGCAATCGGGATCGGTGCTGTTGTCTCCTCAGCCGGTCAATCCAGCGGCTGTTGTCCGTGATGCCATTGCCGAGGCTGCTGGTCCCGCTCATGGGCACCGTGTGGTGTTGGAGACCGCGGACCCGTTCCCTACGGTGAAGCTGGATGGGGAGAAGCTGAAGGCCCTGGTGGTGAGACTGGTTAGGAATGCTCTGAACTTCTCCCCGGACCCGGCACCTGTTCTGGTACGGGTAACGCTGGAAGGGAACAGCGTCAAAGTCGAGGTCAACGACACCGGGTATGGCATTCCGGCCGAAGAGCTCGGGAAGATGTTCGATCCCTTCTTTCGAGGGGAGGTAAGCCAGGCTAGGTGCATCCCCGGCACCGGTCTTGGTTTGTCCATCGTGAAGCAGTTGGTCGGTGCCATGGAGGGCGAGGTGGCGGTTAGGAGCCAGGTGGACAAAGGCACCGTGGTGGTGGTCTCGATCCCATCTGAGATCTTGGAGGGGGCGGCGAAGCGCGCGGATGGCGTGACCTTGTTGGGCGACCTGGTGCCCGGCGACGGCCAAAGCTAAAGTTGCTGTTGACGAGCGGTGTATACACGGATACAATCGTAACTTGAGTTACCTGGAAGTGATAGGAAGGGGGTGATGTTGGTCTACGAGGCCCGTGGTGCTTTTGCCGCGGGATCGTAGAGTGTCAGGTGAGCACGGGTTCTGTGGCGCCTCACCGTGTTGGGTCCATGGTTTGTCTCGAAGGCTGAGACTTCTCCTGGTGCGTCGCTTTCTGTAGAGCATTGAAGGGAGATCAGTCCATGGTCCGTAGCTGCAGGACGGT
>DAHXJB010000289.1:0-2755 GCA_027372455.1 Chloroflexota bacterium
AGTGCGCCCCTCGCTGGCCAACTCGCGCTCTAACCGTGCAAGGGTGTCCAGGGTCTCTGGTTTGATTGTTGTCGCCATGTTCGGCCTCCTTTTTGAAGGCAATGAACTACCCACACTTATATCACTAAAGTGATGCCATCGCAACACAATGGAACGGAACGCAAGAGGCCGACCCGACCCGAGCTTCAGCGCGGAACGGTGGTGGCCCGGGCACAATACCAGTGTCCATGATGGCGGTGTAGAAGGTGTTGTTCTACTCTCCAGTCGACGATGTCCCAGAGGATCCCAACACCCTCAGTCAGTGGGGACCGCGCCGAAGGATGGTGAGGACGAGCCAGATGCCGAGTGCGGCCACGAAGGCCATGCCGAGGCCGAGCAGCCACCCGATTATCAACCAGTGAAACCCCACCGTGTAGTAAAGCTGAATCAGCAGGGCGATCGCCACGGCGAAACCGCTTGCCAGCATACCCAGAATGAGACGGCTGACCATGCCGTTAAGGGTGTTCAGAACATGCTCGGTGTCCTGAACGTGCATATTGATGGAGAGGTTTCCACGTTCCATTCGGGTCAGCAACCTCTCGGTGCGTCGCGGCAGGGTGATCGCTAGTTGACTGGGGTCCAGCAGTGTCGGCAGGACCCGCTTTCCCCAGTGCTGCGGCAGGTAGCGCTGGGAAACCAGCTGCAGGGCGTAAGGTCGAAGCACCTCCGCTGCGCTGAACTCGGGGTCGAGGTTCCGGGCCAACCCCTCGTCCATCGCCATGGTCTTGGTGAGCAGCACCAGGTTGGTCGGCACCTGAAGTCGATGGCGGCGGGTGATCTCGAGGGCTTCCTCGAGAATGCGCCCGATGTCGATCTCCTTGAGGGGTATCCCCCAGTAGAGGGAGAGAAGATGGCCGAGGTCGTGCCTGAGCCGTTCCAGCTGCAGGGTGTTTCCGGTTATCCCGAGCGCCATTAGCTGGTCGATTACCCGGTCCAGGTCCTGATTGGAGATCGCCAGCAGCAGGAAGAGCAGCCCATCGCGGGTAGCTTCGTCCAGACGGCCCACCATTCCGTAGTCCAGCAGCCCGATCACCTCTCCCGGCATCACCAGAAAGTTGCCCGGATGTGGATCGGCGTGAAAGAAGCCGTGCTCCAGTATCATCTCCAGGGTCATTCGGGCTGCCCTGGCGGCCAGCTTGCGCCTGTCTATTCCGGCCGCCTCCAGGCCGGGCAGATCGTTGATCTTGATTCCATCCAGTCGCTGCATGGTGAGGACTCGGCGGGTGGTGTAGTCCCAGTAGATGGTTGGCACCTGGAGCCGAGGGTCACCCTCAAAGTTTCGCCGGATCCTTTCGGCGTTCTGGCCCTCCACCAGGTAATCCAGCTCCCCCCGCAGGGTGCCGGCAAACTCGTCCACCAGGGCAGGCAGGTCGTAGATCCTTCCCCAGAGGGTCCTGCCCGAGGCGAGGCGGGCGACATCCCTCAGGATGGCTAGGTCCTCCTCCACCAGCGTCTCCACCCCCGGGCGTTGTACCTTGACCACCACCTCCTCGCCCGTCTTCAATCGGGCAGAGTGGACCTGGCCGATTGAGGCGGAGCCGATCGGTTGAGGCGCGAACTCATCGAAGAGTTCAGATGGAGGACTTCCCAACTCGCGCTCGATCTGCGTCTGGATAACCTCCACAGGTTCGGGAGGCACGGCGTCCTGGAGCCTTTCCAGCTCTGCCACGTATTCGGGAGGGAGGAGGTCGGATCGCGTGGAGAGGATCTGACCCAGCTTGATGTAGGTGACGCCCAGCTCCTCGAGAGCCATTCGGAGGTGCTCGGCCTGAGTGTGAGAGGGAGGGGGTTGGCGTCCCAACAATCCCCAGGGGAACGGCGGCATGAAGCGGGCCAGCCCCAGTTGGGTCAGCAGCCACCCGAAGCCATGACGGGCCAGGATCTGCACAACCTCTCGGTATCTCCCCAGCCGGCCATGGGGGTATCGCTCGTGTAGGTGGGGCCATTCTCGGCCGGGCGGCTCTGTCATGACAACGTAAACCCTCGGTAAGGCTTTGTCCGGGCGATTTCTGCGGAAACCCCGGTTCGCCTGTCCATTATGGGTGGGGTTGGCCTTTGGGGGCAAGCGCTGGTATTGAAGAAGGCTGGGAGAAGTATCGCCCGCGGGAGAGTTGCTTATCGCTGGCGGAGGAGGCGGATCCGCCTTCGAGTGCGGACGGTGCGGGAATCGATCGGAACGACGCTGATGGTGCCGTCCAACTCCAGCACGGCGAGCTTGACCTGCTCCACGCTCTCCACGCCGTGCTCCCTGAGTGCCATCTCGGCCTCGTCTTCGTCCACACCCTCTCGTCGCAGGGCATCCTCTATCCAGTGCCCTTCCTGCGCGATCACCGTGGGGTGGGGTTGGACGATCCACCGGAAGAAGGGGCTGCGCAGCCTCAGGGCGCCCAGCCCCCAGTTCATCACCAGAAGCGTCCCGATGATCAGCAGACCTCCGACCAGTGAGGTGTCCGGCCCCGTCATCGCTGGCTGCACCGCGTTGGCCACCAGCAGCACCACCACCAGGTCGAACAGGGTGAACTGTCCGATCTCCCGCTTTCCGAACAGCCGGAATCCGATCAGCAGCGCCAGGTAGATCACGGCCGAGCGGACCACTATCTCCCAGGCTGGTATTGCCAGTTGCGCGAGGCCGCCGTCCACCCGTCCTCCTCGGTGCCAGTTTCCTCAGCCAAAGAGATGCGTGGGAAGCGCCATCCTCCCGGAGTCTTCCGTGACG
>DAHXJB010000290.1:0-4381 GCA_027372455.1 Chloroflexota bacterium
CATGTTTGAATTTACCGTCGAGAGGGCATCCGGAGACACTGCTGCCAGAGCAGCGGTCCTGACGACCCCTCACGGGCTCGTGCACACCCCTGTGTTCATGCCGGTAGGCACACAGGCCACGGTGAAGACGCTGAGCCCAGATGAACTGAGGGACTTGGGTTCCGAGTGCATTCTCTCCAATAGCTACCACCTTCATCTCCGCCCCGGGGCCGATGTCGTCGCGCGACTGGGGGGGCTGCACAGTTTCATGCACTGGGATGGGGCTATTCTCACCGACAGCGGCGGGTTCCAAGTTTTCAGTCTAGCCCATCTACGCGAGATCGACGAAGAGGGAGTCAGATTTCGCTCACACCTGGATGGATCCGAGCAGTTCTTCTCTCCCGAACGGGTCATGCAGATTGAGGAGTCTCTCGGCGCCGACATCATCATGGCTTTCGATGAGTGTGCTCCCTATCCTAGCGAGAGGGAGTACGTGGCTCAGGCTATGGGAAGAACCCACCGCTGGGCAGAAAGGTGCGTAGCCGCCCATTCCCGAAAGGACCAGGCACTGTTCGGCATTGTTCAGGGGGGAACCTACCCCGATTTGCGACGAGAGAGCGCCAGATTCTTGGCGGACCTGAACTTTCAAGGTTATGGCATCGGCGGACTCAGCGTAGGGGAGCCCAAAGCGGTGATGTATTCAGTCCTGGAGGAGACCGTCCAGGCGATGCCCACGGACAAGCCAAGATATCTGATGGGTGTGGGATCACCGGAAGATCTCTTCGAGGGTGTGGCTCGAGGCGTCGACATGTTCGATTGTGTTCTGCCCACCCGCATTGCCCGCAATGGGGCACTCTTCACCCGGGAAGGGCGCCTGAACATTCGCAACGCCCGATACCTGGATGACGGCTCCCCAATCGAAGAGGGGTGCGATTGCTACACATGTCGGAACTTCTCCCGGGCCTATCTTCGGCACCTGGTAAGGGCTGATGAAATCCTGGGATTACGGCTGACCACGATCCACAATCTCCACTTTCTGTTGAGCCTTGTCCGGGAGATACGGCAGTCGATATTGACCGGGAGCTTCTCGTCCCTGCTGGCAGACTTCAGGCAGCGCTACACGCCGGTGAACGAGGAGATAAGGACCTTCAACAGGGTTGCTCGCGCCGCCGCATTTGACGCCAGACGAGAA
Organism: Chloroflexota bacterium; assembly: GCA_027372455.1. Classification (GTDB taxonomy): domain Bacteria; phylum Chloroflexota; class UBA6077; order UBA6077; family UBA6077; genus JAJYNT01. The sequence continues at coordinate 1,172 of DAHXJB010000290.1, forward strand.
CCATCTGTCCCATTCTTTACAGGTTAGCGCCATCTTGCTACACTCGCAGAGGCTTACGGACTTTGGAGGTATTGAAACATGGGAAACCGCGACAAGAAAGACGACAAGGTCAAGAAACCGAAAAAGGACGCCAAGCTGTCAACGAATCGAATTCAATTGACGGAAGTCCCACCACCTGTAGAGGTGGTGCGGAAGAAGAGGAAAGAAGAATTCGGCGAGAATGAGGACTAGCTACACTCCTGTTGGGCAGCTTCCCGGCAGGGGCGGGCGTGAGACCTACTCCGGTCATCAGCGAGACGCCATCACAACGGCGTGGGTCGTCCTTATAGCTGGATTCATCAGTTTCCTGGTGCTGGTGGCCGGAGCCTTCGTGGCTGCCAAGAATTTCTACAAGACGGCCTCCGTGCCGCTCACTTCCACCCTGTCCCTGGAGCAGGGCATCGTCCTTTTCCGAGACACCCTCTCTTCCACCCTCATGAACGCTCATGACCAGATGGAGCTGCGAGAGGGGGACGAGTTGCTGGTAGGGCAGGGTAGTCGTGCTTTCATCTCCCTTTCCGATGGCAGCAAGATCCAGCTCTACTCGGGAACGCAGCTACATCTGACTGAAATGAGCAGAAGCCGCTTCCACAACGGTTTCACCCACACGGCTGTAGGTCTGGATAAGGGGACTGCCAGGATCCAGGTTGAGAAGCCCGACACCACGACCTTCCAGTTTCTCGCATCCACACCGTTTGGCTATGCCCTTCTGACACCAGGCAGCTTTGGGCTCCAGGTCGCAGACAGGCAGGCCCGCATCTCGTCCCGGGATGGATCCGCAACCGTGTACGGGAAGGCCGGTTCCGCCCAGTTGCAGACTGGGGAGAAAGTGCTGCTGACCAAGTCAGAGATAACCGGCCCGTTGCCAGAGGGCGACCAGCTGATCACCAATGGCGATTTCTCCAGTGGCTTTGCCCATTGGACCAAGCTGGACAACCCCGAGCCTGGCCGACCGGTTGAGCCGGGGAAGAGGACGCTATCTACCCAGAAAATTGATGGGCAGGACGCGATTGCCTTGAGTGTATCGCGAGTCAGTCCGTCGGGCACTCACAACGAGACCGGCTTGACTCAAACGATCAATACCGACGTGTCCGACTATCAGTCCCTCCAGCTGTCGGCCACCATTCGTGTCGACGAGCAGAACCTCTCGGGCGGTGGCTACATGGGGTACGAGTATCCGGTGATGATCCGCGTGCACTACCGAGACGCCAACGGCAATCAGATCGACTGGAGCCACGGCTTCTACTACCTGAACACAGACCACAGCCCTACACCGAATGGTCAGGAAGTACAGCAGGGTCAGTGGGTGCACTACAGCACCGATCTCATGCAGGCTAAGCCGAAGCCCGCGCAAGTCATATCCATTGACGTGCTCGGCGCCGGACACACCTACTCAGGGATGATGGCCAATGTGGGGCTAGTTGGGAAGTAGCTGGCAGACGCTACACGGCTCTGGCCTGCCCGCTGCTCCCGTCGCGGGTGACGCTGAAGACGTCCTTGATCCCCTCGATCTTCGCCAGCACCCTCGCAAGTCGGTCGATGCTGACGATTTCCAGGGTCATGGTAAGGGTTGATGTCCGATCTTTGTGAACCGTCACGCTGGCGGCGCTGATATTCACCTTCTCGTCCGCCACCACCGCAGCCACGTCACGCACCAGCCCCTCTCTGTCCCACGCTTCGACCCGGACCGTCACCGGAAATGTCTGCTGCTCCACCCGTCCCCATTCCACATTCACAAGCCGCTCGGGCTCATCCTCGTTCTTGATGCTGGGGCAATCCGCCCGATGGACAGTGACACCCTTGCCTCGCGTTATGTATCCCACAATAGGGTCTCCCGGCACCGGATTGCAGCACCTGGCAAGCCGAGTGAGCAGGTCTCCAACCCCCTGGACCTGGATGCCGCGAGGAGGCACCGCCGGCACGGAAGCCACCGTGGGCGGAAGCTCCTCTTCGGGCGGTGGGGCTAACTTCTGGGCCACCTGGTGGGTGTTTATGTCGCCGTAGCCGACAGCCGCCAGGAAGTCGTCCAACTTGTCGTACTTGAACGCAGTGGACACATCCTCGAGCTTGGTCTGATCCAGTCCCAGCCTTTTCAGCTCCTTTTCCAGCATCTCCCGACCGCGGGCGATGTTGTCCTCTCGCTGCTGGCGCTTGAACCATTGCCGTATCTTGTCCCGGGCATGCGCCGTCTTTATGTAATTCAGGTTCGGGTTCAGCCAGTCCCGGCTCGGGCCTCGAGAGGTCTTGGAGGTCACGATCTCGACGATGTCGCCGTTCTTCAGCTGGTAATCCAGCGGAACCAGCCGGCCATTCACCTTGGCGCCCACGCAACGATGGCCCACGTCGGTGTGGATCCTGTAGGCGAAGTCCAGTGGAGTAGCACCTGTAGGCAGATCCTTGATGTTCCCCTTGGGGGTAAACACGTACACCTGGTCCTGGAAGATGTCGGTCCGGAGCGAGTCTACGAACTCCTGTGCGCCGATCATCATGTCCTGCTGCCAGTCCATCAACTGACGCAACCAGGCCACTTTGGCATCGAACTTGGCGTCCGACTTGACCCCTTCCTTGTAGCGCCAGTGGGCAGCCACCCCATATTCCGCAAGCTGATGCATCTCTCGAGTTCGGATCTGGATCTCAAGCGGTTTGGCGTCCGGGCCAAGCACAGTTGTGTGCAGCGACTGGTACATGCTCTCCTTAGGGCTGGCTATGTAGTCGTCGAACTGCCCCGGCAACGGATGCCAGAGGGAATGGACTATTCCCAGGACGGTGTAGCAGTCTCGAACCTCATCCGCGATGATGCGAACAGCCTGAAGATCGTAGATGTGGCTGATGTCGGTGCCACGACGCTCCATCTTTCGATAGATGCTGTAGATGTGCTTGGGACGCCCGGAGATCTCCGCAGCGATACCGGCCTTCTTCAACTCTTCTTCGAGGATCCCCATCGCACGGCTGATGTAGCGCTCTCGGACGGCCCTTCGGCTCTTCAGGGAGGCTGCGATCTCCTTGTACTTGATGGGCTCGAGGTAGCGAAAAGCCAGATCCTCAAGCTGCCACTTCAACTGCCAGATGCCCAACCGGTTCGCGAGCGGCGCATAGATCTCCATCGTCTCCTGGGCTATCCGCTTCCGCTTCTCAGGAGGCAGGTAACCCAGGGTCTTCATGTTGTGGAGC
>DAHXJB010000303.1:0-7562 GCA_027372455.1 Chloroflexota bacterium
CCGTTGGAGTTGTACTGGCCCAGCAGCACCCAGTACAGTCGACGCGAGACCTGGGTGGCGTCCACGGGATTCCCGTTCTGGTCCAGGCCGTTGCAGGGTATTGGGGGCGAGTAGACCATCGATTTGCCAGCGGGGAACCTCGGGCGGTTGGCGAAGCCCTCGGCGTTCAGACTGTAATAGCGCCTGCTCGCCACCACTCCGAAATCGAAGCGAAGCCGGTAGATCCCAGGCGGGGTGTCGGCCGGCAGCTGGAGATCCATAACATAGTGCGCGTACTGAGAGGAATCGCTCTTCTGCAGATCGGCGACGGCAACCCGTTTCAATTGGTCTACGGGGTTCCTGAATCGGGAACCGAGGCTCTTGCTGATCGCTCCGCTGTTTCCACCCTCTATCGCGAGACCGGCGGGGGTCAGCAGGGTCGACATCCTCTCGTCCCCCGGCAACCGCAGCCACCCACTCGGATCGAAGCAGCGCTCCGAGGTAGCCAGCATCAGCACCGTGTCGACCGCGTAGCCCGCGCCCACCATCGAGGCTATGTAGCTGGGGGCGAGGTGTAGGAACAGGTCGACGTGGACGATCGTGCCAGGCTGCCAGAGAGCTGGCGATATCGCCACATCGGTTCGCCAGTCCCCGAAGTCGGTCTGTCCCCCGTCGCTGAATGTCAGATCCCCATCGGCAGCGTGGGTCAGCCGTTGATCGCCCCACAAAGTCGGGATAGCCCCGGCAAATCCTGCGAGCGGCAGTGCGCCGAGAGCCTTCAGAAAACGTCTACGAGTCCACATAGTGTCCTCCGGTGGCCACGCAGGGCGGCGAATAGCGATACCATGAAGAGCTTCGACCGGCGCTGAATTCGTTCGGGTTGAATGATCGGGAGCAATCATGATCTATTTAATCCATGTTGCCGCATTCGTCGAGTCATGGCAACAGGAATAAGGTACTAGAACGATCCTCCACTCACAGAGCATAGTCGCCCGGGGGGCGGAAAATGTACCGGCAAGCGGCCTTGACACTCTGTTGAGCAGCTCATACAATCGCGGCCACGGTGCGGTAGAGGAGAAGCACGACCACGGATAGCGATACACCCCAGAGTCCACCGGATCACGAGGAGTTGGATGCTCCCACCCACCGGTCGCTAAGCCGGCGGGCTTTCCTCAAGCTTGGTGCCATTCTCGGCGTGGCGAGCTCTTTCGCCGGTCTGATCGCGGGCTGCTCCAGCAACTCAACCAACCGGTCAGCCTTCGGCGTCACCCTCCCGAACCTGACAGCCGGCAAGGCTCTGCCGGCAAAGCGGAAGATCCGCGACCTGGAGCTGGTTGTCACCACCGCCGATTACGATCCGATTCGCTACGAATTCGGCCTCATGGTGGCCGACAACTGGAAGAAGCTGGGCTTTGGGGTGAAGGTCACCTCCATGGAATGGTCGCGCATCGTGCAGAGCTGCCTCATCGATCACGACTACGACACCTTCACCCTGAACTGGGCGGGGCAGGCGGAGCGGATCGATCCCGACTTCTTCTGCTACATGGTGCTCCACTCCTCCCAGACGGGCAAGGGGCAGCAGAACCAGAACGGCTATCAGAGCTCGGAATACGACAGGTACGCCGGACTCCAACGCGGCTCCATGGATCAGGAGGCGCGCAAGCAGGCCGTCTTCAAGTGCCAGGAGATCTTCGCCCAAGACCAGCCTCACACCCCCATCGCCACCCGCAACCAGCTGATGCCCTACAACGATCAGGACTGGGAAGGCTGGTCGCCGATGATGGGTGAGGGCCTCAACTCCCTCTGGAACTTCGTCAACATCAAGCCGAAGACCAGCCGCAAGACGCTGAAATGGGGTTATCCTGGCGACGTCACGACCCTCAATCCGATGGCGGCCGAAGCGAACCACGACTTCCAGACCATGAGGCTGATCTACGACCGACTGGTCCAGATCGACTCCAAAGGCGCCCCTCAGAAGTGGGCCGCCGACGATATCAAGACCATCGACGACACCCACATCGAAGTGACCATCCGCTCCGGAATGAAGTTTCACGATGGCCGGCCGGTCACGGTGGACGACGTGAAGTTCTCATTCGAGTATCCGGCGAGGGTGAAGTCCGGCTACTACATGGGGATCGTGGAGCCGATCAAGCAGGTCGACGTCGTCAACGACCGTACCGTGAGCTTCGAGTTAAAGCGGCCCTACGCATCCTTTCTCACCGACTGCCTCGACCGGGTATTCATCCTTCCCAAGCACATCTGGGAGGGCATCCCCGAGAAGGCCGGCCTCATTATGGTCCAGGACTACCCCAACACCCAGCCCATCGGCAGCGGGATGTTCAAGATTGACTACTGGCGACGAAACGAGGAGATGGGGTTAAGCCGCAATGACGACCACTTCATGAAGCCAGCCATCGACGCGATCGTCAAGGTCCCTTACGCCAGCGTGCAGGAAATGATCACCGGCGTTCAGACCGGCAACGTCGACTTCGGCGGCTGGTGGATCGAACCGCGGCAGATGCGCCAGCTACAGCAATCCGCGCCTCACGTGAAGGTAGCGGAGGTGAGAGATCACGGCTACTACCATATCAACTACAACATGCGGCGCAGGCCCTTCGACGATGTGGCGATTCGCAAGGCTCTAGCCCACGCGATACCGAAGCAGCTGATCATCGACCAACTGTTGGAGGGCCACGGCGAGATCACCCACTCCATGATCGCGCCCGCCAACGAGTTCTGGCACAACCCGAATGTAGAAGAGATCGGCTTCAACATGGACAAGTCACGCCAGATCCTGAAGGACGCGGGCTACGAGTGGGACACCGATGGCCGGGTGTACTTCCCCCCGGGCAAGACGAACAGCTAGACCCCGGTTGGGTGCGCCTGAGAGGGCGACCGCGAGCCGGATGATGTTCCACACTGTTCTACTTCCTTCCTCACTACTGCTTGAGAGCCAAGTGTGGTAAAATTGATGTGTGAGCGAACCAAGCGTTGCAAGAGACAAAGAGCGCGGTTCAACGGGTGTTATAGACACCCTTTCCGCCGGATATAACACTGTTAACAGGCATCCCTGGATCATTGCCGTTCCAGTCCTGGTGGATCTCTTCTTCTGGCTAGGCCCTCATCTCTCTTTGGCGCCGCTGATCGAGAGGACCGTGGGTAGTATCGCGGCTCCTGCCGGCCTGACCGCTGAGATGTTGCAGAACTACCAGAATTACAAGGATTGGTTGCTGCGAGCGGGGAACAGCTTCAACCTGTTCTCTCTGCTGACCATCAACTTTCCAGGCATCCCGAGCTTGATGTCCGGTCGAGAGGGTATAGGCCCGGTCGTCACCCTGTCTGACCCATCGATCACCCTGCTACTCATTCTGCTGCTGCCCGTTGTCGGTCTCTGGCTGGCTTCGGTGTACTATGTGTCCGTCGGCGGACCGGTCCGCGGGATCAACGAGAGCGCCGGCGCCATGTTGGGAAGGGTGTGGCGTACCTGGGGACGATTGCTGCTCTTCCTGCTGTTGGTCCTGGGGGTTGGGTTGCTGCTGGCAGTGCCCGTGACCCTGTTGGCAGCGTTGGCTGGCTCGGCCAATAGCTCCCTGGAGGGCTCGGTCTTTGCCTTCTTCTGGGTGGCCGGCATGTGGGTACTGTTCTACCTGTTTTTCGTGGTGGACGCCATGGTGATCAGCGACGCCGGACCCATCCAGGCGGTCCGCAACAGCGTTGCCGTGGTGAAGTCCAATCTCGGGTCCACGCTGGGATTGGTGATACTGATTTGGATCATCACGCTGGGGATGCCCGTGGTATGGGATGCCCTGGCCCAGAACGTGGTAGGTACAGCCATCGGGATTCTCGGCAACGCCTACATATCTACCGGTCTTGCCGTGGCAAGCATGACCTTTTATCGTGACCGGTTCCTTGCGCTCAACAATCGCATGATAGTGGTCAGGGATCCAGCCAAGAACTGAGGGTTCAAGACCGAGGGCTGAGAAGGCAACACGCGCTCTCGCTCCTCAGTCCTCAGCCCTCGGAACTGGTCCCGGCCCCTGATTGGGTCTTGGCAAACATGATCAGTGAAATTAAGACAAGCTACAGCGGCTCCGACATACAGGTGCTGGAAGGCCTCGAGGCCGTCCGCCGCCGCCCCGGTATGTACATCGGCAGCACCGATTACCGGGGTCTTCACCACCTGGTGTACGAGGTGGTGGACAACAGCGTGGACGAGGCGCTTGGGGGCTATTGCGACAACATCGAGGTGGCCCTCCACGCCGACGGCAAGGTGAGCGTGGAGGACAACGGCAGCGGCATCCCTGTGGACATTCAGCCTCAGGTGGGCAAGCCCGCCCTGGAGGTGGTGATGACCATACTTCACGCCGGCGGCAAGTTCGGTAGCGGCGCCTACAAGGTGTCCGGCGGTCTCCACGGCGTGGGTGTATCGGTGGTGAACGCCCTCTCCAGCTGGATGCGCTCCGAGGTGAGGACCGGCGGCTTCATTTACCGCCAGGAGTATGAGCGGGGCGTGCCCCAGGGGCCGGTGGAGAAGGTGGGTCCAGCGGAGGGGCACGGCACCAGGCAAACCTTCCTGGCCGACCAGGATATCTTCGATACCCTGGACTACAGCTTCGACACCCTGGCCCAGCGCTTCCGGGAGATGGCCTATCTGACCAAGGGGCTGCGAATAAAGTTCGTGGATGAGCGGGCGGATCGAGAGCTCTCCTTCTACTTCGAGGGGGGTGTGGTCTCCTTCGTCCGCCACATGAACAAGAACCGAGTGGTGCTGCACCCGAAACCGTTCTACGTTGAGAAGCAGGTGAACGGGACCCAGGTTGAGGTGGCGATCCAGTACAACGATGGCTTTGCGGAGTCGGTGTTCTCCTTCGCCAACAACATCAACACCGTCGACGGTGGCACCCATCTCACCGGCTTCCGGGCGGCCCTTACCCGAACCTTGAACGACTACGCCCGGAAGAACAACCTGATCAAAGAGGGCGACCAGAGTCTCTCGGGCGACGACGTGCGTGAGGGGCTCACCGCGATCGTCAGCGTGAAGATGGCAGAGCCCCAGTTTGAGGGTCAGACCAAGGCGAAGCTGGGCAACGCCGACGTGCGAACCCAGGTGGAGGCGGTGGTCGGCGAGGCCCTGGAGCAGTACCTATCGGAGAACCCGGCCGACGCCAAGAGGATCATAGAGAAGTGCGTCACGGCATCGAGGGCCCGGGAGGCAGCGCGCAAGGCCCGGGACCTGGTGATACGGAAGGGCGCGCTGGAGGGGATGACCCTCCCCGGCAAGCTGGCCGACTGCTCGGAGAAGGATCCGGCCAGCTCGGAGCTGTACCTGGTGGAGGGTGACTCGGCCGGCGGCTCGGCGAAGCAGGGTCGGGACCGACGCTTCCAGGCGATCCTGCCGCTGCGCGGCAAGATCCTGAACGTGGAGCGGGCACGGGAGGACCGGATGCTCGCTAGCGAGGAGATCCGGGCAATCATTACGGCCCTGGGCACGAGCATCGGCGAGCACTTCAACATGGCCAAGCTGCGATACCACCGGATCATCCTGATGTCCGATGCCGACGTGGACGGCTCCCACATCCGAACGCTTCTGCTGACCTTCTTCTTCAGGCACATGCAGCCGCTGGTAGAGAACGGCCACCTGTACATCGCGCAACCGCCGCTGTACAAGGTTACCCACGGGAAGGACTCCCACTGGGTGTACTCCGACAAGGAGAAGGACACCCTGCTGAACGAGATAGGCAGCAACGGCAAGGAGCCCTCGATCCAGCGCTACAAGGGTCTGGGCGAGATGAACCCGGAGCAGCTGTGGGAGTCCACCATGAACCCCGACACCAGGACGATCCTGCAGGTGAACATCGAGGACGCCGTGGCAGCGGACGAGACCTTCGACATGCTGATGGGCGACGCGGTACCCCCGCGGAAACGGTTCATCCAGACCCACGCCAAGGACGTCCGGAACCTGGACGTATAGGGGAATGTTGTTGTAGGTTCTGGCGGATAGCTGGACTGCGCTCGAAGTTAGCTGGAGTAATCTGCGACGCCACAAGATCCAGAAGACTTGTGGCGTCTTTGCATATTTCGAGACACAGGTCTTCTACTTCGTCAGTTGGAATGGGGTGCATCTTTTCGTATTAGCGTACGTGTGTAACGCAAGAGTCCTTTTCCGTGCGGGACAAAGTCTTGTGATTTAACCATGGATCAACAACCGACAGCGCGAAATCTGCCAGGGATCGGTTAGAGCTATGGTGTTGTTTCCTTCAGGCAGCCTTCTTCAGGGCCGGATAGCGCGTCGCTCGTCCCGATCGGCGACCCTTGGGACGTCCCGGAGAGCGACCGCAGGGTCTTGGCGCATTCGCTGGAGTGCCGAGCGCCACCCGAAGCGACGGAAACCCCGACGGACCCGGTAGGGGGTCAGCTTATCGGGTTCGAGCCGACGTTCCCACGGCAGTCGCCGATCGGCAACACAGGAGCGAGCCAGGCGGAGTTGCGTATAGGCCGCCAGGAGCAGCCAGCTCCAGCGGTCGGCCTGCTCTGGATAGCGAACTCGCGGCATCGTCCAGTTCAAGGTCTGCTTGAAGAAGCGGATGGTGTGCTCCACGTCGAACCGGTGGACGTAGGCTCGCCAGAGAACGGCCAGGTTAGGACTATCCTTCCCGTAGTAGAACAGCCAGAGCGACTGGCGCTTGCGCGTCCAGCCGGGCAGACGGGTTACCTCGACCAGGATCACGGTCCCTCGCACCAGGGGACGGACGGGGGCCAAGGGTCCCTTTGGTCGGATGGTCCCGAGGCACGGCGTGCAGGCCGGACCAGGCTCGCACTCGCACCGTACCGTACTGTCCGTCCTGCTCGGTGTGTTCCTCGGTCGGTTCGGGCCAGGTCGTGGGGTCCTTGAAGGCCATCTTGGCGCCGTGTCTGAAAGGACGGCCCGTCCGACCCGTTCGAGTCAAGGCAGGGGGATCGCCGTAGAAACAGCGGCCACAACGCAGCCGCACCAGGATCGCCACCGGCGTGTCCTTCAAGCCCTCCGCCAAGGCTACCGAGTTGTAACCGGTATCGAAGAGGAACAGAGGAACGCCCTCCTGGGCAGGCAGGCAAGTCAGCAGGGCCTTGATCTGCCGGACGGCGACGGCCTCGGTGTCCTCCCTCGGGTGGACCCGTTGCGCGTCCAATGGCGCCGTCCAACTGTCTCGCTCAAAGCTCACCTGGGCGATCAATTGGTAGGCCCAGCCCGCCACAACGGGCTTGCCCTTCATGTGGCGGGAAGAGTGGTGGTAGAAAGCACGCTCAGGGCTGGTTTCGGCGGCACATCGTGGCCAGGCGCTCGTGTCGACGGCGTAGATGGGCTGTCCGCCCTCCAAGCGATGGCTAGAGAGCAGGGACCGGAGAAGCTCCGTGTCGATCTGCCCCTTGGCCAGAGCAGCATACAGGCTGCCCCAGCCACGACGATGGACGGTTTCCAGGCTGAGATAGGCCGTCGAAGGGCTGAGCCCGGCGGTTATCGCGGCGTCACACAGCTCAAAGAGGGCGTCAGCGCGCTTGCCAAACAACATGTACAACTCGTTTCGGAACTCACGTAGTCGTTG
>DAHXJB010000316.1:0-3225 GCA_027372455.1 Chloroflexota bacterium
CGGATCCACCAGGCCTGCAACGTCCACAAAACCCTTTCGACCTACTATCACTTCTTCCGATCGGTCACCTACAAGGGTACTCGCCACGTGGGGGAGCGGCTGGTGGAGGGCGCACACGAGGGCTACGTCAGTCCGGAAGAGTGGGATCTCGTCCAGCGTTTCGTCAGTCGCGGCCGCCCTTCGCCGAAGGTGCGGCATCCGCAGCGAGTGAACTCCCCTTTCTATCTGTCGGGGCGGGTGGTGTGCGGCTACTGTGGGTCCCGTCTCGACTTCGAGCAGGACAACCGGGCTGCCCACTACACTGCCCTCCGGTGTGCCGGCCGAAAGCGGGACCTGTCCAGCTGCCAGCTCTCGAAGCTCTCATACGGGGCGTTTATGGAGCAGCTGCTGGAGCTGATCCGGAAGGAGATACTGACGGAGGAGCGGCTCCGGGCCATCGTCGCCGACGTGAATCAGCGGCTCACGGGCTCCGGTCCGCGGCTCGCCGAGGAGCGCCGGCGGCTGGTGAAGGAGATCGCCGCGGCCAGGCGGGCCGTGGACCGGCTGCTGGATGCCTTGGAGGATGGAGAGGATCTCTCCCGTCTCCGGGATCGGCTGGGGCAGCGGGAGCGGGAGCTGGCGGAGCTAGAGGGGCAGCTGGAGCGGGTGACATTGGAGGAGCGCCTCCACATGCCGGTGAAGGCGAGCCGAGAACTGCTGCGATCGACGGCGCGCCGTTTGAAGGAAGGTCTGGACGCCGGGGATCCGGACACGGTGAGGGCTATCCTGCAAGGGCTGGTGAAGCGGGTGATAGTGTGGAACGAAAAAGCGCGGGTGGAGTTCATGGCTCCATCCGCGCTTTTCGAGAAATCTACGCCCGATTTCAAGGCTATGCTTTGGCGGGCTCGAGGGGATTCGAACCCCCGGTCTCCAGCGTGACAGGCTGGCATGTTAGGCCGCTACACCACGAGCCCCCATTTGGGAACACAAGGATTTTATCATAGCCGCACGGGGGCATGCAAGGAGTTGTCTCATGGCCTCATAGCTTGGCCCCTGGAGCCGCGGCACCCGAGGATCGCGGGGCCGGCAAGCTGCTGAAAACAATCCCACCTGCCGATTCATCATACAGAAGCTGGGAGTGCCGTAGCCGACCCGGTCGAGTCCTGCGCCTGCTTTCCGGCCCAGTCGAGGGGTTGACGTTCATCGGACAACGGCCGCCCGCTGGACAGCGAACGGCCGACGACTCGGCCGAGTGGGCGGTGGTGGCCCTCCGAACTCAAAGGAGACTCAAGGACAATATGCTCAGGGAACCGCGCGTTCCTCTCTTCGAGATGACTGCTTGCCTGACCAAGGCCGTCGATCTGGTCAGTCGGGCTCTGGTGGACCATCAGAACAGGGTGGCCTACATAGCTTCCAGCCTGGGAGCAGAGATAGGCCTTCCCCTGTGTGAGCGAAATGACCTCCTGCTGGCTGGGATTCTCCACGATACGGGGGGCCTGTCGCTGGAGGAGAGGCTCGAGGCCATTGTCTTCGACCACGATTCCCGTACCCTGTCGAGACACTGCAACCAGGGATACCTGCTTTTCGGGCGCTTCGAGCCCTTTCGAGAGGCGGCCAACCTCATTCGTTACCACCACACTCGTTGGGACGAACAGCATGATCTGGCAGATAGGGGTGTGGTGGTGCCTTTCGGAAGCCACGTTCTTCACCTAGCCGACCGGGTTGCCGTCCTACTGACTGATCAGGAGGAGGCCCTCGGGCGAGCGCGAGACATCGTGGAGCGCATTCAGTTGAACAAAGGAGGGATGTTCTGTCCCGACCTGGTCGAGGCTTTCAGCAGCCTCGCCGGGAAGGAATATTTCTGGCTCGAGGCTACATCTAGATCGATCAGCGCTATCCTGAGCCAAAGGGTGCCGGCGACTCAGGTGGAGCTCGACCTTGACGGCGTGTTGAACCTGGCAAAGCTGTTCGCGGAGATCGTCGACTTCAGGAGTCCGTTCACCGCTACTCACTCCATGGGAGTGGCCGCAGTGGCAGCCGAGATAGCCCGGCGATTCGGCTTCTCCGATCGCGAATGCCGCCTGATGGAGGCTGCGGGCTACCTCCACGACCTGGGCAAGCTCGCCGTTCCGGCTTCAGTCCTGGACAAACCAGGCCAACTGACCGAAAAGGAGCGCAATATCATCCGCGTCCACAGCTTCTACACGTTCCAGGTCCTGAAGCCCATGGAACAGCTGGCAACCTTGGCCGAGTGGGCCGCATTTCACCACGAGCGCATGGATGGGACCGGATATCCTTTCCATCTGAGCGGAGTGGAACTGCCCCTGGGGGCGCGCATCATGGCGGTGGCAGACGTCTTCACTGCTCTTGCAGAGGACAGGCCCTATCGAGAGGGTCTGTCTGGCGAGGATGCCCTCAAGATCGTGAGGCGACTGGCAGAAGATGGTGGGTTGGACCCCGGAGTGGTGGACATGCTGGGGCTCTCCTACGAATACCTCGACGCCATACGCGCGAATGTCCAGGGCACCGCGTCCCGGGAGTACCGGGAGTTCGGAGGCGAGTGATCAAGCAACTGCTGTGCGTGCCTTGGCACCGTTCCGGCAGCAAGAAGACGAGCGCGTGGCAAGTGCGATGCCGGCGTCTGGGGCCGATCCGGCTGCCGCCTTATCCTTGACTACCAGCTGCTAGCAGCGACGATGACGACGACAAAAGGAGGCTCGCATGATGGATGAGGTCCGGGTGGCATCGGTGGCCATGGCCATAGCTGTTCAGCTGCAGCTGGACGGGGGCAGCACGAAGAACATCGAGCTTGGGGCGCTTCTTCACGATATCGGCAAGATCGGACTGCCCGATCATCTCCTGAACAAGGAAGAGGGCCTGATGACTCCCAATGAGCGGACGCTGTTCAGGCAGCACCCGCTGTTCGGATACGCCGCAATCCCAATGGTCGATGGCTTTGAAGGGATCGGTCCCGGGGTGAAGTACCATCATGAGCGATGGGATGGCCGTGGATATCCCGACGGCCTGAAGGGAGAGAATATCCCTCTGGCCGCGGTGGGCTAAGGGGCCCGAAGGGCAGAAAACCTTCAAGAGATTCACCTCCGTCGTCTCCGTCGCTCTTGACATGCCCCTTGGGGGCTGTTAATATTCCCGTGCGCGGCGGAATGCTGCGGGCGAACATGGACCTTTGAAGGGACGATAGACAGGGGTTCGGGTTTCCCGGCGGGTTTGCCGGATCAGAGGCCG
>DAHXJB010000334.1:0-2139 GCA_027372455.1 Chloroflexota bacterium
TATTGGGGTCTGTATTCTCTCGATGATAGACACACTCGCCTGATAACCAGGGTGCATATACGCTACAACTGGGCGTCGCCGGTGATCCTTTTTCATCTGGTGCTGGATGTTGGCGACATCGTGATGATGCGGAAGTGCATGCTTGGCATAAAGCGGCGCGCAGAACCCCGAGCACTGCCGGAACCTGCTCCATCCTCTTGACGGAGTCTAGTACTCCAACGTGACTTGGTCACGAAGTGTCGAGCCGCCGGAGCCTGGATCGGCGGTGGCAGCGATAGGCCGCGTAGTTCTGGCGCTGAGTTCTGTAGACGAGATCGAGGGCCGTGTTTGCATTAAGCCGCTTTCGTGGCAACACCGCGTTCAGCAGCAGCCGAACCTGTGGCACTGTGAGAGCCGGTGATTTTTTCCCCCAACCGGATGCGGAGTCGGACCAGGAAGTGGTGGGCCAGGAAGGTCATGGTCATGTGGTGGTGCCATCCCCTCCATCCCCGCACCTGGTAGTGGTCCATCCCCAGTTCCCCCTTGCCCTCCTCGATGGCCGTCTCCACCGGCCAGCGCATGCCGCTTATTCGCACCATCAATGCGTAGGGCGTGGCAGCGGGAGCATTGCACAGGTAGGCTTTCAGCTCCGGCTTCTCCCCAAGGCTACGCCGCAGCACCACCCACACATCCGGGCCCGGCAGGCCATCGCGCACCGCCACCGCTCGCACGAAAGCGAACTCCGCCACCATCGGCCCCTTGGCCCCTTCCTTGATCTCGTAGCACAGCCACTTGCTTCCCACAGGCAGATGCTCGGCCAGCTTGTCCATTGGCATCGGGTCGGGCTCTCCTTCGCCCAGTTGCTCCCGTGTGGGAGGTCGCCCCTTGAGTTTGGCCGGGGGCACTCGCGTCACTGGCCGCTTCAGCCATACTCGCGTGTCATGGGGGACCTCCGCCAGATACAACAGCCCCGAGCCGTCCACCCGATCCAGCAACTGGGGATCGCGCCCAAAGTGTTCGTCGAAGGTCACCCACCGGAAGGGCAGCACATCCGGTTGGTGCAGGCCATCGATCATCTCCCAGGCCAGCTCAGGTTCGGTGCGAAAGGCCAGGTCGGTGGGAACGCCACACTCCCCCCGACGCTCGGCGTAGTCGTCCGAGAACCACTTCTCGGGCATGTACAGCCGCCGATCCACCAGGGTGAAGCCCCGATCACTGGCATAGCAGGCCACGACACTGGCCTGACAGTTGGCGACCTTGCCCAAAGCCCCGCAGTATTGGCGGGCTACCCCTACCGAGGTCTTGCCCTGCTTGGGAAAGTCGCAGCCATCGATGATCAACACCCCCGTCTCGGGGTCCCCCAGGGTCTCTGCTACCAGCCCTTGGTGGGTCGCCAGGATCGTCTCGTCATCCCAGGCGCCATCGCTGATGAATTGCTGCATGGCCTGCACATCGCCACCTTCCAGGGCAAGGGCCATCGGTTCGATAGACTTGCGCTCGATCCTCAGCATCTGCCCCTGGAAGTACTTGATACTCCAGTCCCGCTGTTCCTGCCGGAAGAACAGCGGTGCGAAGATGGCGTGGTAGTCGATAAGCTCGGCCTTAAGCGCCTTGACGTCCCGGGGCGCCAGGTTTACTTCAGGCGGCATGCCGGATGGTGGCGGCACGCTCGCTACAGTGCTGTTACGGATACCCATATCCTGCCCTCCTGCACCAAGTTCGACTCAGTGCAGCAAGATTCGGGCGAAGTCACGTTGGAGTACTAGACGCGCCGCCGGATACGCTAGTGATCGCAAGAGCTGGGTGCGGCGCCGGAGCATCGCTGGACGGCAGGGCACAGGGCCTTGTCCCACGTTTCGGCGCCTCTCTAAGTGGTACGTCCGGCAAGTTCCTGGCAGATTCCGCGCGAATGAATTCGCCGGCTCGGGTAGCGAAACCTGCCTTCGCAGGTTCTTCCAGTCCGCGCAGGCGGACTTTGCCCAGCCTAGCCGGCGGTTTCAACCGCGCGGCGAGCTTTGGCAGCCCGCGGTTTCAACCGCACCCGAAATGATGAGAACCTGCCGCATGCACCACTCAGGCATCCAGGGCAGTTCACCAGCAGGTCCTGCCACCCTCTATAACGAGGTTGGCGCCGGTCATGTAGGAGGAGGCGTCCGACAC
>DAHXJB010000348.1:0-7881 GCA_027372455.1 Chloroflexota bacterium
CCGCCCGTGCATCTCCCTTCATCCCCATCTGGTATGCCTCTTGCCCTCCTCCCCCCTTCGATACCTTGCAGCAGCGCCAAATAACGGTCGGACGAACTGGAGCCCGCTCTACTATGAGGATAGCCCAGCTCTCGACGCCTCACCTGCCCACGCCGCCCGTGGGTTACGGAGCATCAGAGTTGATAGCCTCTCTAATCACTGAGGAACTGGTTCGCCGGGGGCACGAGGTAACTCTCTTCGCTCACCATGCCTCGGTTACCTCTGCGCGATTCTTCCACTTCCCGGAGGTGGAGGAGGTGCAGCGCTTCGACTACCGGGAGCTGGCCCACGTCAGCCGATCGTTAACCCTCTCCGACGAGTTCGACGTGATCCACAATCACTGCTTGTTCGCGGGTCCGGCCATGGCTGCGCTGCGCCGAACCCCTTGCCTCAGCACCCTCCACTACACCCATCCGGTGTTGGCCTGTTTTCCCGAGCACCCATACGTGGCCGTCAGCTACGCCCAGAAGGCGGTGAGCTCCCCTTTGAATGTGGTGGGGGTGGTCCACAACGCCATCGACCTGAGGTTGTATCATCCCTCCTCCGTGAAGAAGGATTACCTGCTCTTTCTGGGCCGGTTTCACCCCAACAAGGGGGCCGATTTGGCGATCCAGGTGGCCGATAGGCTGGGAGCTCGGCTGCTGGTCGCGGCTCCGCCACCCCATCCGGACCAGCAGGCCTACTTTGACGAGGAGGTTGAGCCGTTCCTCGGCCACAGCATCGAGTACCTGGGAGAGGTGACCGGCGAACAGAAAAGCTCGCTCCTGGCCGAAGCCCGCTGTGTGCTCATGCCCGATCGCTGGGAAGAACCGTTCGGCTTGGTGGCGCTGGAAGCGGCGGCCTCGGGCACGCCGGTGGTGGCGACGCGCAAGGGGGCGCTCCAAGAGCTGATCGTCCATGGCGAGACCGGGTTCCTGGTGGACAGCGTGGAGGAGATGGTTGGGGCCACCCGGCAGGTGGATTCCTTGAGCCCCGGTCGCTGCCGGGAGCACGCGAGCACAAACTTCGGGGTGAGCCGGATGGTGGACGGCTATCTGGAACTGTACGAGCAGGCGATACGCGGAGATCTGGAGAGAATGCGACCCGCAACCCAGCCAGCCAGGAGGTGAAACAGAATGGCTGAAGATCCGAGGCGACGATGGCTCGGAGGCGACCGGGCGGCCCATGAGTTCCCGATCGCCCAGCACATCCGAAAGATCTTTCGGCGTGCCCTGGGAGCGCTGAATGAGGCCAGAGTCCCATACGTGGTGGGTGGCGCATTTGCCCTTCACTGGTACAGTGGGTTCTGGAGGGTAGTGAAGGACATGGACCTCTACCTGTTGCCGGACAACACCAACTGGGCAATGGACGTGCTGGACAAGGCCGGGTTCAGCGCTCGAGTCAAGCACGAGCAGTGGTTGGCCGAGGCTCTGCTGAACCACGAGAAGGTCGATCTGATCTTCGGCATGGGTAACTGGCTGAGCTACGTGGATAGAAACTACCTCGATCGCTCCAGGCAGGGGATGGTCCTGGGGATCCCCACCCGGATTGTGCCGGTCGAGGAGCTGATCTACTCCAAGGCCTTCGTCGCCAGCCGTGAGCGCTACGACGCCGCGGACCTCTTTCACCTGCTGGTGGCCACCGGCTCCGAGTTGGACTGGACCCACCTGATGGAGCTCTTCGGCGACAACTGGGAGGTGCTGCTCAGTCACCTGGTGATGTTCCGCTACGTCTACCCATCACATCGCGAGATGATCCCGTCCTGGGTGCTGGACAATCTGCTGGCTCGGCTTCAAAGGACACGGATCCAACCTTGGAGGGATGACAAGCTGTGCCGGGGCTTCCTGCTGGACGGCATAGGGACCTACTCCCTGGACGTGAAGGAGTGGGGATATCGTGATGCCAGACAGGAGATGTGGGAGAAACGGGAGACACAGCGCTTCGGCAAGTGGAAGGCAGCGTGAAAACTAATCGCGGCAACCTACCATCCGGCGAAGCTCAACGTCTGAAGCCGCTCCCATGGGGCGATCCTGGGGAGGTTCGCAGGATCGCGGTGGTGCGGCCCGGGCAGCTGGGCGACCTCCTTCTGGCAACTCCCGGCCTGCGGGCACTACGATACGGCTACCCTGCTGCCGAGATCACCCTGATCGCTCAACCGTGGGCTGAAGGAATCGCCGAACGTTTCCGATGGGTAGATCGGGTCCTGCCCCTTCGGGAACGGCCGTCCGATAGGGACCCGGACACCGGCAGCGCGCTGGCTGGCTTTCTCCACGAGGCTCGCGCCCACCACTACGACCTCGCGCTTCAGCTTCAAGGGGATGACCCCACCTTTGCCCGCTTCGCCCTGTCCCTGGGAGCTCGGGCCACAGTCGGCTACTGCGCAGACCCGGAGATCGGACAGGACTTCCACCTCCTGTTATCCATGTCCCCGACGGAGCCGGAGATCTTCCGAATGCTGAGGCCAGTCCACGCGCTGGGCATTGCCCCGGCCGGGGCGCAACTGGAGTTTCCACAGCTTCCCCGGGACCTGGAGGAGCTGCGCGGTATCGCGGGGCTCGCGGACATACTACGTCGACGACCCCTGATCGCCATTCACCCCGGGGCCCGGGCTCCAGCAAGGCGATGGCCCCTGGACCGTTTTCTGGAGCTAGCCACCCTCCTCCAGGAGCATCAGGGAGCCTCCCTGCTTATAGTCGGAGGCGCAGAGGAGGCTGATCTGGGCCGGGAGTTGTGCAATCGGACAGGGGAACGCGGCCTGAATCTGGCCGGAAGGCTCTCCCTGGGGGGACTGGCCGCGCTGTTGAGGCAGGTGGAGCTATTCGTAGGCAATGATAGCGGCCCGGCCCAACTCGCCGCGGCCGTCGCACCACGAAGCCTCAGGATCTTCGGGCCGGCCAACCGATACCGTTGGGCACCCCTGGATCAGAACAATCACCGGATGGTGTACCGGCAGGTGGAATGCAGCCCCTGCAACCACTTCGAGTGCCCCATCAACCACCGCTGCGTGGAGAGGATCACGATCGAGGATGTGATGTCCGAGATCGAGGCGCTTCTTGCGAGTGAACCGTCGTCGACCTGGCGGGTGCGACCAACGTCGTGAGCCTCGGCCAACTGGCGCGATGGCTGTTATTGCCCAACGATATCCCGCATTCTTGTCCACAACGTTGACCAGCGGCTCAGCGGTGCAGCCGCGCGGGAGGCTCGCGAGGAACACCCTCGGATGTGATCTGTCAGCTTCTGGGGGCAGGGTGAGTTATGGGATTTTCGCCGGACGCTTCAGCCCGAACCTTGGCCCGATTCCAGGATGAGCCACAGCTCATCCCGATAGGAGGGCTCCAACTCCTTCCGGCGGCCTCCGGAAACCAGCCATCGGCCGGATTCTGGGCCGGTAAACCTGCCGATGATAGCCGCCGAGATCCCTCGACGGGAGATCTCCCTCACCATTCGCTCGCCATCCGGACAGGCAATCACCATGGCGCCGCTGGAGATCAGCTTCAGGGGATCGGCGTGGAAGAATCGACACAGCTCCCGGGTCTCATCTCGAACGGGAATGCTGTCGACGTCAACCTCAACACCTAGCCCAGCCGCGGTGACCATCTCGTGGATCGCTCCCAGCACGCCCCCCTCCGTGGCATCGTGCATGGCAGTTGCCCCCGTCTCGGCAGCGACAAGTCCCTCTGCCACCACGCTGATCTCCCCGCGGAAGCCCTGGGCTCGGGCCAGCAGCTCCGCCCCCAGGTGGTCCCGAAGACGATCCTCGAAGTCGCCGGCCAGAATGGCCGTCCCCTCCAAGCCAGCGCTCTTGGTGAGCACCAGGGCGTTCCCGACGCGAGCGCCCGAGGTGACGATGTAGCGACTCTTGGGCGCCTTCCCGATGGCAGTGGAGGAGATGATAGTGGAGGGTAAACCAGGGGTTACCTCGGTGTGTCCCCCAAGCACCTCGATTCTCAGCTCCGAGGCGGCTCGATGCACCTCCTCCATCAGCCCTCGAAGATCCTGCTCTCTGGCCCGCTCGGGAAGCAACACCGTCACCAGCACCCCTACAGGCTCGGCCCCGCTGCAAACCACATCGTTGCAGGAGACGTGGACGGAGAGCCAGCCGGCACTCTTGGTGGCGCCGGTGATGGGATCGGTGGAAAGGACGGCCACCCAGTCGCCGAAGTCGATTATCGAGGAGTCCTCCCCGACGGCAGCTCGCACAAGCACGTCGGGCCGGCGAAGTCCAAGGTAGGGGAAGACGATCCGCTCCAGATCAGAAGGGGAGAGCTTTCCCGTTTTCACGCGACGATCCCCTCAGGTCCGACAGGATGGAACAATCACGATTCTGCCTGCCCGCGGCGGAATGGCAGGCTTGAGCTCACTATACTCTAGCCAGGACAGGAGGTACAACGAGGTAGGTGAGCGCCAGGGTCGATATTTCCCGCCGTGGCTCGGAAATGGTTCGTTTCATCTGGGAACCCCTCCCCCATCAGGTCGCCCTAAGGTTTCCATAAGACTTACATAAGGTCGAAGAGGTGAGGCGGACATACACTTGGATTGGGAAGAGCTTCATCAGGTGGTCGAGACGCGTAGCTCGGCACTATGAGTCCAGGCCAGGACCGCGATCTCGATAGATTTCTCTAGTGTTTGGATGCATTCGCTATTCGTGGCATGCCTCAGGGCATTCCTCAAGAGCCCGCCTGCCAAGATTGGCCGCTTGGGTAGATACCTGTTGGTGCCAATCGGTCCCTTCGGGAGCCACGAGCACGCCGCCGCGATCAGCTCGACCCCTTGCATACCGTCCAACCGCTCGATCACCAGCAAGCAGCGCCCGATGGAGGCATACTCGTCATTCGAGAGATCGGCCGAGTAAGCTCGTCTGCTCACGCCCATGACACCGTCACGCCAGGAACTTCCTTTTTCAGATGATGTTCTTGCAGTAGGGATCGGAGGCAATTGAACTTGGCAGAGAAGCAACGTGTGGGCTTTATCGGACTCGGAACAATGGGCAAGCCAATGGCAAAGCGCGTCCTCCTCCACGGCGGCTACCCACTGACCGTCTACGATCTCCTTCCCGCTCCAGTACAGGAGCTCTCGAGCGCAGGCGCTACCGCCGCCACATCGCTCAGAGCCGTCGCTGAGTCCTCGGACGTCGTGATCACAATGCTCCCCAATTCCCCCCACGTGGAGGCGGCGATCCTGGGCGAGAACGGCGTGTTGGAGGGGCTAAGATCCGACGCCATAGTCATCGACATGAGCACAATCGACCCAGCAGTGACCAGGAAGGTAGCCGCCAGGGTGACCGAGAAGGGCGCACGGATGCTAGATGCGCCGGTCGGCAAGAGTTCGCCGGCCGCCGTCGACGGCACCCTCACCATCATGGTTGGAGGAGATGAGGCCACCTTCGAGGAATGCCGGCCCATCCTGTCAACCATGGGCACCACGATAGTTCACTGTGGCGAGGTTGGGGCCGGCGAGGCGATGAAGCTGACCCACAACCTGATGGGCTGCCTGATCGTGGCCGCCGTCTCCGAGGGGCTCGCCCTGGGAGCCAAGGCGGGTTTGAAGCCGGATCTGATGCTGGACGTCATCGGCCACAGCGGTCCCAGTTCTTTCCACCTGGTCAACACCTTCCCTAAACAGGTGCTGAGAGGCAACCTGGAGGCTGGCTTCATGATGGACCTGATGTACAAGGATTTGGGGCTAATCTCGGCCATGGGTAGTGACCTGGGCGTGCCTCTGCCCTTGGCTAACCTGACTAGGGAGGTGGTGAGCGTGGCCCGCGGGGAGGGTCTGGGAAGGCTGGATTGGACGGCGCTTCTGACTCTGTACGAAAGGTGGGCGGGTGTGCAGGTCCGGCTCGAGAAGGTGGGTTAGACTTCGCCACGGGTACTGCTCAGCAATAGTCTTTACATCACATTCGGAAAGGACGCGCTAACGTGGATAGTTCACCAATCCTGATTCGCACCAAGCAGGACGTGTTCGATCTCATCAACTCCGGTCGCGTGCTCAGCCGCCACGGATGGATGATAGTGCTCATCGCTCTGGGCGGCACCTTCATCGATGCCTACGACTTCACCAGTCTCGGCATCGGAGCCGTGCAGCTCAAGACGCAATTCAACCTCACGGCATTCCAGCTCGGAAGCGTTACGGCTTCGATGGCCTTCGGAGCATTGCTTGGCGCATTCTTCGGCGGCTACTTCGTTGACAAGATAGGTCGCCTGAAGACATTTCTCCTGGACCTATTCTTCTTCATTGTGGCCGCAGTCTTCGCGGCCCTATCTCCGAACCTGCTTTGGCTGTTGGCCTTTCGGTTCCTGATGGGCATAGGTGTGGGTCTCGACTTCCCAGTGGCGCTGAGCTTCATCGCCGAGTACACGGCCACTCAACGCAAGGGACGGTCGGTCAACCTGTGGCAGATGACCTGGTACATCGCTGCGACCCTAGGCTTCCTGATAATCATCCCGGCTTATCTGCTTGGCGCCGGGCCGGACCTGTGGCGCTATGCGGTGGGATTTGGCGCCGTCCCGGCGACAATCGTGCTCGTCCTGCGGTACATGTACATGGATGAGAGCCCGATGTGGGCGGCAAGCCGAGGTGACATCGAGGGGGCCGTCAAGATCTTGCGCAAAACGTACGGTGTCAACGCTGTAGCGGCGGCCGACGCCACCAAGCCGCTCCTGGCAGACGCCAGCGCGATATCCCTGAAGGACTACAAGCACATCTTTACGGGCAGGTACCGACCACGGACGATCCTTGCGGGTGCCATCGGCATGACGCAGAGTATGGAGTACTTCGCCCTCGGATTCTACCTACCCACGATCACCCTGCTGATCTTCGGGAACAACTTTACCACCGCCTTGATAGGGTCGGCGATCTTCAACGCCTTCGGCATCCTGGGTGGAGGGCTGAACGTCCTGCTCACCCAAAGACTCGGACTGCGCCGCCTAGCAATGACCGGTTACACCGGCGTGATCACAGCCCTACTCGTCATCGGGGTGTTCGGCGGTCTGCTTCCGCCGCTCGGCGCGGCGGTCTTCGTGGCGTTGTTCATAGTGGCCCATTCCTTCGGCCAGGGAGCGGTCGGCATGACCATGGGGGCTATGTCCTTCCCCACCGCGATCCGTGGCATCGGTAGTGGCTTCACCCAGTCGGTCATTCGGGTAGGAAGCATCCTGGGCTTCTACTTCTTCCCCCTGGTGCTCGCTACCGCGGGGCTCGACCGAACCCTGCTGATCCTCGCCATCGTCCCAATAACCGGCCTTCTGTTTACCACGTTCATCAAGTGGGATCCGACTCGGCATGACGTCGATTCGGAAGAGGTGGCGCTGGCGCAGGAAACGGCCACCAGGCCAGCGGCCGCGATGTAGGAAGGGAAAGACCATGAAGATTGGCTTGATCGGCCTGGGGACCATGGGTAGTCGGATGGCTGCGACCCTCGTGGGGGCTGGGGACACCGTTCTAGCGTGGGATATAGATCGAGGGGCAGAGAGTCGCGCTTCGGGTATCGGAGCCCAGGTCCGCCGCTCACCAGGAGAGATCGCGAGGGAGGCGGAGGTGGTGCTGCTGTCGCTGCCGAGGCCGGCGGACGTGGCCTCGGTGGTGGCCGGTCCCGACGGCCTGCTGGCCGCGGCCAAGGCCGGCCAGGTGATCGTGGATCTGAGCACAGTGGACCCCGGCAGCACGCGGAAGATGGCGTCGGCCGCCCGAGAGAAGGGAGTTGGATACCTGGACGCGCCGGTACTGGGCAGGCCTCAGGGCTGTGGGAACTGGACCCTGCCGGTGGGCGGCGACGAGGAGTCTTTGGCGAAGGCCAGACCGGTTCTCGAGAAGCTGGCCCGGAGGGTGGTGCTGGTGGGGCCCTCAGGCCACGGCAACATCGTC
>DAHXJB010000353.1:0-5803 GCA_027372455.1 Chloroflexota bacterium
CACGAGATCCTCATCCACAATCAGAACCCCGCCCGGCTTCATCCCCGGTACGTACCGAGTCGCAGATTCTGGAGACATGCAAACCAGCACCTCAGGGCTTACGCACATGGGGTAATCAACCCGCTCGTCCGAGATAACCACGTCGGAGACGCAGGCTCCACCCCGAGACTCGGCGCCGTGGGAGTTGGTCTGGGTAGCCTCGGCATCGTTGTAAATGGCGGCGGCTCGGGCCAGGATGACCCCGGCCAGAACGATCCCCTGGCCACCGAAACCGCTTATTCGAACTTCTCTTCTGCTAGCCACGATACGCCTCCCGCTGGGTCTTGGCCAACTCGTGCAGTGCGCGCACGACCTCGGGGCGTTCGGTATCCACGAACTCGCCCCACGGCTTCTTCCCTGCCCGCTCCTCGGGACTCATCTTCTCGAACTGCTCCTTGCGGACGAAGGTCCTCTTCATCCACTCCATCATGTCGATGCTGTTGTCGCCCAGCTTGTTGCTGCGACCGTAGAAGGTGGGACACTGGGAGACGATCTCCACGAAGGAGAAGCCCTTCTTCTGAATAGCCTTCTTGATGAAGTTAATGCTGGGCCTCGGGTTGGTAGTGGTGGAACGGGCCACGTAAGTGGCGCCGGCAGCGGTAACCAACTCGCACAGATCGAAGCCGTCTTCCACCAGGCCATATCGGGAAGTAGCGGACAGGGAGCCGGCAGGGGTCGTGGGCGAATACTGGCCGCCCGTCATACCGTAGGTGTAGTTGTTCACGCAGATGGCCGTCACGTCGGCGTTACGGCGGGCCGTCTGGATCAGATGATTGCCACCGATAGCCGAGGTCTCACCGTCGCCCATGTGGCAGATCACGTTCAAGTCCGGGTTCGCCAGCTTGATGCCGGTGGCGAAACCAAGGGGTCGACCGTGGAGGGTGTGCATGTAATCATACTTCCAGTAGGTGCACATGCGACCGGTGCAGCCGCTCCCACCGACCCACACCACGCTGTTGGGATCCAGCCCCAGTTCATCGATGGCGATAGCCGTGTAGTACCAGATCTGCCCGATCCCGCACCCCTCGCACCAGATGTGGGGATTGCCGGGCGCGCCGAAAAGGAAGTACTTTATGGCCGGGTGCTCCAGCACCTCGGGATCTTCGTTTGTGATCACAGGAGCCTCTGCCACTTACATCACCTTCCTTATCTGGTCCAGGATCTCCACCGGCGTGTGCATGGCAACCCCGGGCTTGGAGGACAGGATCACATCCGTGTCGCTGCCCATGCAGCGCTGCACCTCTCGCGAAACACTGCCCATGTTCATCTCCGCGACGATGATCTTCTTGACGTTCTTGCCAACCCGTGCGATGTACTGATCGGGGAAAGGCCAGATGCCGATCAATCGGCTGAAGCCGACCTTGAGACCGTTGGCGCGCGCCTGGCGCACGGCCGACTTGACGGAGCGAGCCACCGATCCGAATCCAACTACCAGAACCTCGGCATCCTCCAGGAAGCCGTCCTCAACCCTGGTCAGCTTGCCGGCGTTGGCCTCCACCTTGTTCCACAGCCTATTCACGATGTCCCGCTGAACTTCGTAGGACTGGGAGGGTGCACCCTCGGGGGTGCGGGCAAAGCTGGACACGGCCAGGTGGTAGCCCTGGCCGAAGGCAGGCATCGGGGGCACCCACTCACCCGGCGGCACCGCCCAGCTCTTGTAACTCTCGCTCGGCTTCTCGGTGGGTTTGCGCCGCGGCGTGGTCTTCACCTCGGCCGGGATCACAACCTTCTCTCGCAGGTTGGAGAGGATCTCATCGCCCAGGATGAAGGTGGGAACCCTGTACTCCTCGGAGAGGTTGAACGCCTCGACGGTGAGGTCGAACATCTCCTGGGGGGACTCTGGAGCCAGAGCGATGATGGAGTAGTCGCCGTTGCTACCGTAGCGGACCTGGTAGATGTCGCCCTGTGCGCTCTTGGTGGCGATGCCGGTACCGGGTCCAGCCCTCATCATGTCGACAATGACACATGGGGTCTCGGTCATGGCCGCGTAGCCGATATTCTCCTGCATCAGGCAGATGCCATTGCCCGAGGTGGCGGTCATCGACTTATAGCCACCCCAGACCGAGCCGATCACGATGGTCAGAGAGTCCAGCTCGTCGGCGCCTTGCAGGTAGATCCCACCCGCCTGGGGAAGCCGTCGGGCCATCGCCTCTGCGATCTCAGTCGCGGGGCTGATAGGATAGCCGGCAAATAGGTTGCAGCCCGCGGCCAGCGCACCCTCGGCGCAGGCCTGCTGGCCCTGCATTAGATGTGTGCCGGTCAGAAGTCTAGGGTTCCCCATTAGACCGTCCCCTCCTCGTCTGCGCTAGCCTTGGGGCCCACGGCGATTGAGAAGTTGCCGCAGTACATCTCGCACAGCTTGCAGCCCGTGCACTTCTCGATAGCCACGGCCACCGGAGCGTACACGCCCCGCTTGTTCAGCTTGCTGTCCTTCTCCAGCACGTGCATCGGACAGTACTCGACGCAGTTGCCGCAGCCCGTGCAATAGTTGTGATTGACCGTGATTCGATACCCGGTTTTGACCTTTGGAGCCACCTTGTTCCTCCTCATCAGAGCGATTGCCGATGAAACTTGCGCGGGAATGACGTACCGGAATACCGTCCAATCTCCGGCCAGCCGCCCTACGTCTCCCGCGGGCTCGAAATCAGCCTGTCCAGGTCGAACTCCACCACCACGGCGCGAACGTGGGCGGTGAGCGCCGCCTTCAGCGCCGGCAGATCACGGGACTCCAGGGCCATCACCATGGCTCGATGCTCCCGAACGGAGGCAAGTCGCCTCCGATACCCACCCTGAGCCGCCAGATTGGTCCTGAATATATGCAGATGAACGCTCAAGCTACGATAGAGGCGCAGGAGGTGGCGATTCTCAGCGGTGCCGACCATCAGAACGTGAAACTGCGAGTCCAGCTTGCTGAACTCGGCGTAATCCAGGCAGCAACCCTCTTCGTCGAAGAGCGCGCTCATCTCCTCGAGAAGACGGCGCAGCTCCTCCACCTGCGCCGATGTCACCAGCTCGATGCCCTGCTCCACCGCCGCCAGCTCGATGAGGCGACGGGCGTCCAGCAGATCGGCGATCTCATCCGGGTCCAGTCTGGCCACGAAGTAGCCCTTGCGAGCCACATCCTCCACCAGCCCCTCGGCAGCCAACCGGTTGAGGGCATCTCGGACCGGGGTAAGGCTCACTCCGAACTGTCGAGACAGCTCCACCACCGGAAGTGAGCTGCCGGGAGGCAATTCGCAGGTGACGATCTGATCCCGGATGGCCTCGTAGACCTTCTCACCCAAATCGGGGTAGTTGACCAGCAACTCGGACTTTGCCATAGAAGCGCCTCGGGGTGTCAACCTGGGTCAACACCGATTACGATGCTCGATACGTCGCGCACCATATCTCATATATTTGGTGCGGCCGGGCCATGATATTCCTGGGGGTAGTGGCTGTCAAGCGGGATTTGTGGCGCGGGATTTGTGGCGCGCCATTCCCCGGCATTCCGATAATGTCGGAACCGGATGGCGAAGCCAGGGGAGGTCACGCAGATGAGGACGGGGCATTGAATCAAAGTGGGCCCGAGTTATCTCCCGGGCCCATGCGGCTGTTCAAAGGGTCGTTGATATCTGTCAGAAGGTCGGCTCCAGGATCACCGAGGGAACCTCACACCTTATTCTGCCGCTTTGCTGCCTTCGCCCATCCGCCGCAGTCGTGGGTCCAGGGCCTGCCGAATACCGTCACCCACCAGGTTGAAGCCCAGCACCGTGAAGAAGATGGCTGTGCCGGGAAAGATCGAATACCAGGGCGCGACCTGGATGTACTGATAGGCGGTCCGCAGCATCGAGCCCCAGGCCGGGTCCGGAGGCTGCACACCCAGCCCCAAGAAGCTCAGCGCCGCCTCGAAGATGATCGCCTGACCCAGCATCATCGAGGCCTGCACGGTCACCGGAGCCACCAGGTTCGGCCATATGTGCTTGACCATGATCCGTAGATTGCCCGCCCCGAGCGATCGGGCAGCCGAAACATACTCTTCCTCCCGAACCGAGAGGGTCTGTGCCTGTACCAGACGGGCAAATACCGGCGCGTACACCACTCCGATGGCCACCATAGCGTTCACCAGCCCTTGCCCCAGGATGGACTCAACCGCCAACGCCAGAACCAATCCTGGAAAGGCCCAGAGGGCGTCGGCCAGCCGCATGAACAGCTGATCTACCCAGCCCCTGAAGAAGCCCGCCAGCAGCCCCATCGGTATGCCCAGCAGCAGCGCAAGGGAAACCGAGATCGCTCCCGCACCCAGAGACGGGCGAGCTCCATAAATCAGCCGGCTCAGAACGTCCCGCCCCAACTCATCCGTCCCCAAGAGGTGCGCGCTGGACGGCGTGCTCAGAATGGCCGAATAATCCTGGGATATGGGATCGTAGGGGGCTATGAACCCCGCCGACAGGGCTATGAGTATCACCACAAGGACGATGACCAGGCCAAACCCCGCGCCCCGCGCTCGCATGAACCGCCTAGCCAATCCTCGGTACTCCGCCCAGCGCTGTGACGCCTCGTAGGATCTGGAGTCGACTCTGATCGATAGACTTTGTGCCATAGTCATCCTCACGCGTAGCGAATGCGCGGGTCCAGAAACCCGTACAGGATGTCGGTAAGAAGGTTGATCAGAAGCACGATCAGCGCGAAAACCAGAATGGTCCCCTGCAACGCGGAGTAATCCCTGAACGATACACTGTCAACTGCCAGCCTCGCCATCCCAGGAAGCCCGAACACCGTCTCGATCACCACTGCCGTCCCAAAAACGCGGCTGGTCTGCAGCCCAAATATCGTGACCACCGGGATCAGAGCGTTCCGAAGAGCGTGCCGGATGATGACTACCCTCTCCCCCAACCCCTTCGCCCTAGCGGTCGTAACGTACTCCCGATGCAGCACCTCCAACAATGAAGAACGCATCTGCCTCATCAGAACCGCGGCCTGCCCAAGCCCCACGGCCATGGCCGGCAATACCATCATCTGAAGGTTCGTGCCAAGATCCGTCGCTATCGGCGTGAACCCGCTCGGCGGCAACAGGTGGAAGGCCACCGCGAAGATGTAGATCATCACTATCCCCAACCAGAAGTCGGGGATCGCCAGCCCTCCCACCACTCCAAGAGTGGCTATGCCGTCCAGAAATGAGCCCGGCCGCATCGCGGACAGGATTCCGGCCGGAAACGCGATCAGCGCTGCTACCAGCATGCCCAGGAACGTGAGCTCCATCGTGACCGGCAGCCGCTGCTTCAGCTCGCTCATCACCGAGTCCTGGCTCCTCACCGACGTCCCCAGGTCACCGGTGGCAACATGTTCAATCCAGTCGACGTACTGGACCACCACCGGCTTATCCAGCCCCAACTCTTTGCGCATCGCCTGGTACTCCACCTTATCCCGGGGCGCGGTCATTCCCAGGTAGGCCAGGGCGGGGTCGCCCGGCATCAAATGCGCCAGGCCGAAAGTAACGATCGAAACAAGAAAGAGCGTCGGCACCATTGCCACAATGCGACGAATGATGAAGGTTGTCATAGGATCCGGTCACCCCCCATTACAGGCTTCCCAACGAAACAACGCCGCCCCAGGGCGGCAAAAGCTGCCCTGGGGCTGGCAACCTACGGGAGTGCTACTTGCTCAGCCACGTGGCCGTGAAATCGGGGATGCCGAACTCGGGAACCAGTCCGTGTACCTTCTTGTTGATCACGTAGCTGAATGGGAGCAGGTAGCCCTCACCCAGGTAGGCCTGGTCCTGAAGCCG
>DAHXJB010000363.1:0-6832 GCA_027372455.1 Chloroflexota bacterium
ACCGTCACTCCCCAGACCCCGCCAGAAGAGGCTTTGCCCCTTCTGGACATCCCCAGAGACTACCTGCCACTTACTTAGAATATTATGTTACCTTATGTCACCTTCCACCAGCGAGATCAGCTCTTCCAGGCTGCTTATCACCGCGCAGTCTCGATCCGAGGCTTCGCCCTTGCGGTCGATGAGAACGGCGGTCAGCCCGGCCGCTCGGGAGCCCAGCACGTCCACCTCGTACAGGTCGCCCACGTACAGCGTGCGCTGGGGCTCCACTCCCAGCTTCTCCAACGCCGAGCCGAAGATCCTCGGATCGGGCTTCTGGATGCCCTGGGATTGTGAAGCGATGACGACCTCGAAGAAGGAAAGTAGCTCCGTCTGGGAGAGCAGATCCACCACGGTGACGGATCCGTTGGAGACCACACCCAGCCTGAGGCCAGCGTCGCGGAGCCGCCGGCAGACCTCCGCCGCCTCCGGGTACGCCTGCCACACACCCACCCGGCCGAAGCCATGGGACAGATAGGCCGCTTTCTCGCCGGTGGCATCCTGGATGGCCAGGTAGCGAAGCGCTTCGGCATGGTACCGCTGCCAGAACTCCCCCTGGTCGCCGGTGTAGCCGAGGTAGTGCCGGGCGTAGTAACGTTCGGACTGGGAACAGGCCCCACGGGCTTCCTTCAGACTGACGGAGCTGCCCAACTGGGCGCACAGCTCCTGGAGGATCTCCTCGGGTTGGCGCGGCATATAGATGAGGGTGTTGCCCGCATCGAAGAGGATGGCCTCGAGCGCCCGCTCTCCTCCCATCTACTTGGCTCGGGGATGGGCCGTCTCGTAGAGCCTTTTCAGCCCGTCCTCGCTGGGGTAGGTGTAGATCTGAGTGGTGGAGATGTGGGCGTGACCCAGCAGCTGCTGCACGGCCCGCAGGTCGACACCATTCTTCAGCATGTGCAGGGCGAAGGAGTGGCGCAGGGTGTGAGGGGTGATCTCCGTCTTGATCCCGGTGTCCTTGGCCCACTGCTTCAGAATGAGCCAGAAGCCCTGACGTGTCAGCCGATCCCCACGATGGTTCACGAACAGCGCCACCTCGTCGCTATCCCGCACCAGGAAGGGGCGTGCCTTCTCCAGGTAGCTCTCAACAGATCGGATCGCCGTGGCATGTACCGGGATCGTCCGCTGGCGTGAGCCCTTGCCGGCCGTCCTCCCGGTGCAGGACACGGAGCCGCTGGACAGGTCCACGTCGCCCAGATTCAGAGAGACCAGCTCGGTCACCCTCATCCCGGTGGCGTAGAGCAGCTCGAACATCGCCTTATCCCGCAGCGCTTCCGGGGTCGTAGCACGCGTTGGGGCCTCCAGTAGTTCGTCTATCTCCTCTACAGATGCGGCCCTGGGAAGCGACTTGCTGATCCTCGGGGAGTCGATGCTGGCGGTAGGATCCTCGGCGATGAACCCCTTGGAAGCGAGGAAATGAAAAAACGACTTGATGGCAGCTGTCTTCCTGGCGATGGTGGACGGGGTGTACCCCTTCTCCCGCAGATGGAGGAAAAAACCCATCACGGCATCCCTATTCATGTCAGGGAGCGAGTCCTGAGAGGCCTGCCGGCTTTCCGGGAGCATCGCTGCGCTGTCCGAAGACAGGCGAGAAGCCAGATAGTCGGAAAACTGATCCAGGTCGTTGTTGTAGGCTGCCAGAGTATTCGCAGCGAGGCCCCTCTCGGCTGCGAGATAACCGAGAAAGGCGTTCACCTTCTGCTTCATACGGGGAAACCTCCACCAATGACACGACTGTAGTGCCGCGCGAGTTTACCATAAGGCCAGGGGAAAAGTCACCTGCGCGACCACCCGATGGGCTGCGAAACCATTATAGTCGCATCGAAGGCCGCATTGCCACGACACAGATCTACATCCTATCATGGTCCCATTGTACTTTGGATGGCCCAAGCGGCGGGCAGAGCAGGTCGAGAACGGCGCTTCGGATCCACTGCAAACCATCCCAGCCTGTGCAGGCCCTAAACCTATGGCGGTTCCGTGACGAATCAATGGTTTGGAAGGGAGCGACGCCCATGGAGCCGACGCGGCAACTGGCCAACTTCGTAGCTCAGACCGGTTTCGAGCAAATCCCTCCAGAAGTTGTCAGGGAGACCAAGAGGTGCGTTTTGAACTATCTGGGGACAGCGCTGGGAGCGTCTCAACACAAAGCGGTGCGACTCCTGGCCCAGGCTGTCCAGGAGATGGGCGGGCACCCTCAGGCCACCATCTTGGGCTCCCACGCCAAGAGTTCAGTCCAGCAGGCGGCCATGGTGAATGGGGCGATGTCTCACCTGATGGACTTCGACGACACTCACCTGGCCACGGTGATCCATCCCACGGGCCCGGTGATGTCGGCCGCCCTGCCCCTGGTCGAGTGGAAGGGTTTGGACGGGAAGGATCTGATAGCCAGTCTCGCTCTGGGCATGGAGGTCGAGTTGAGGGTGGGGACGGCGGTGTACCCTGCCCACTACGACGCCGGCTGGCATATCACCGGCACCGTGGGCACCTTTGGAGCCGCGGTAGCCGCGGGGTGGCTGCTGCGACTGGACGCCGAGAGGCACGCTCATGCCCTGGGTCTGGCCGGCACTCAGGCAGCAGGTCTCCGCGAGATGTTCGGTTCCATGGCCAAGTCGCTGCACGTGGGCAAGGCCGCCTCCAACGGCCTGCTGGCCGCGCTGCTGGCGGAAAAGGGGTTCACCGCTTCCACCGAGGTACTGGAGGGGGGGCGCGGCTTTTGCCACGTGACGGCCGAGCAGTACGACCTGTCCAAGGCTCTACGAGGGCTGGGCGAAGAGTATTTGATGCTGGAGAACGGCTTCAAGCCCTACGCCTGCGGCGTGGTTACCCACCCTACCATCGATGGAGTGAGAAGGCTACGCGGGCAGCACACTCTTGAACCATCCCAGATCGCCGAGGTGGAGACCCGGGTTCATCCGCTGGTGCTGGAGCTGACAGGGAAGAAAGAGCCTCGAACCGGACTGGAGGGCAAGTTCAGCATCTACTTCTGTGCTGCCATCGCGTTGATCGAGGGGACCGCGCGAGAGGCCCAGTTCACCGACGAGAAGGTGAACCGCGCGGACGTGGTGACGCTCCGCAATCGGGTGAGAGCTGTGGCGGAGCCGGGCCTCGGTGAGGGTCAGGCAGTGGTGAAGATACGAACGACCGACGGCCGAGAGTTGGTGGAACGGGTGAATGCCGCGTCCGGCACGCCGGGCAACCCGATGCCGGACGAGGATCTGGTCGCCAAGTTCATGGAACTGACGCTTCCGGTCCTGCCCAAGGAGAGAGCCGAGCGAATTGTGGAAGAGGTAGACCGGTTGGAAAAGCTGGACGGCGTCTCGCGAATCATCGAGCTGGCCACACCTTGAGTTCGGTCTCTCAGCGGCATGTCTAGTGCGTTGGAACCGATCGGCAAAGGTATTGACATCGCCGTGGGAAGGCCTAATATGGGATCGATGGCGACAGCTCAGGCATGGCCCTGAGGACTTCCGCCGGGAGGGGAATGCCGATGCAGCGAGCATATGTGCTTATCGAAACAGTGGGCGGCAAGAGCAAGGAGGTAGCTGACGCCCTGCGTCTGGTTTCTGGCATCGCCGCGGCCGACGTGGTGACCGGTCCCTACGACGTGATCGCCGTGGCCCAGGGTAACGACGCCAACACCATTGGGCGGCTAGTGTTGAACGATGTCAGGGGCATTCCCGGCATCACCAAGACCATGACCTGCCTGGCTGTCGAGTCATAACAGGGCGAAACCAGCATGGATCTGCTGGGGAGAACTGCGATGAGCGGGGTAGAACCTTGGCACATCAAGTCAATAGAAGGCCAGAGGAGCGATCGTCAGTCTAGGATCAAGCCCTACACGGAGCTGCAGCTGTTCTTCCTGCTGCGGCTGGAACGGCTGCTGAGGGTGCGGCGCGAGCACACCACCCTCGCCAGTTCCAACGATTGGTGGGCAAAGCTTCTGAGCAGGGCGATCTACTCTACCTACTGTGACTGCATAGAGCTGGGCGTGGGCGATGATGCCCGAAGCCTGTTTGCCCGGGATCAGGCCGCTACCCAGAGCTAGCAGAGCAGAGTTCTCCGAGGTCTGAAATCGACTGAATGCCCGGGGAGGGCAGCGATAGCCTGCGGCCTTCTACATACCGATAGTTTGGGGACGCTCCAGTTGGAGCGCCCTTTGGTGTCAATCGCGGTGGGGACGTCGCCGGATCAGCCGGCCTTCTTGAGAGAGCGCCGCCGCTGCATCAGATCCACGAAGGCCTCGACGCGGGTGACGAAACCA
Source organism: Chloroflexota bacterium (assembly GCA_027372455.1). Lineage (GTDB taxonomy): Bacteria > Chloroflexota > UBA6077 > UBA6077 > UBA6077 > JAJYNT01. The sequence goes on from DAHXJB010000363.1 coordinate 4,298, forward strand.
GCTCGACCCATCTGCTCATCGAGAACGATGGAGAGAACCGGGATGTCGTGATCCTTGGTAACCCTGGGCATGATGCTCTGCGCGATGATCTCGGGCATGCAGGTGAGTGGCAGCAGATGGATGATGCCGTCGAAGCCCTCTTTCTGGTGAAGAACGGTCTCTCCGAGGGTCTGGATGGCGTCGCCGCTGACGTCACGGCTGAGGTAGGGGGCAGCCGCCTTCTGTACCTTCTTCCCGTGGCTGAGCCCCACGGCCTCGAGGAAGAGCCAGCTCCAGGCCCAGTCGCTGAAGGAGGCGTGTCTCACCACCTCCACACCCATCTTCCCCAGCATATCCTCGACGTCCTGGTTGACGAACGGCTCAACCACCATGAAGAACTCGCCCAGCAGCGCCACCTTCATCGGGTTGGCGTTCGGGTCACGTGGTACTGAGTTGTACTCCTCCACGATCTCCGCTTTGACCCGCTTCAGATCGGCGGGAGTCCAGGCTTTGACCACCCGGTCACCTGCCGTCCGCCAGATATTGCTGATGTCGGCTGGCTTCAACACCCTTGGCTGCAGGTGGTGGGCCATCCGCTCCAGTTCATCCATCACCTTCAACTGGTCCAAGCCGAACTTCACGTCTCCAATTATCTGAGGCCAGGATCGATTAGGGAGGACCCGGCGTAAGAACTCCACCAGCGCAACGATCTGCTTGTCCTGCCAGTCGAAGGTCAACATCTCGAACTGGTACCCCGCGTCCCGCAGGATCTGCTCCGCGACCTTCGCGTAGTATCCAAGGCGGCACAGCCCGGGTCCAGCCACGTACAGCAGGGTGTCCGCACCCATCTCCAACCCCTCGATGAAATTGCCGAGGTTCAGCTTGAACGGCAGGCAAACCCACTCGGGAGAGTACTTCACCCCAAGGGAGAGGGTATGCTTGCTGGTGGGGGGAGGGACGATACATTCGACCCCAGATTTGGCCATGACTGTCGACAGGGGCACCCACGCCTGACCGGCGTGAGGGAAAGTAACCTTCATAACAGCACTCCATCCGGCGACGGGGCGACAGGGTGACGGGGAGAGGGGGCGAGACCAAACAGCTTCACCCCCTTTCCCCGTCACCCCCTCTCCCCGACTTGATCAGGTGATCCGGCGAACAACGAAGCTCGCCAGGTCCAGGAGGCTCCGGCGAACCTCTCCATCGGGCAGAGGCTCCAGAGTGGCACAGGCCTCAGCCATCAGCCGTTCGGCCTCGGCGTAGGACCCTTCTATGCCCCCTCCGTTCCGTATTGTGTCCAATAGCAACCGCATCGACTCTTCGCGGCCGTTTTCGCCCAGGAAGGCCGACCGAAACAGCGTCTCCGGGACCTGATCACGAACCAGGATGGCTGGCAACGTCACGGTTCCCTGCCGCACGTCGCTGCCCACCGGCTTTCCAAGGCTCGCCTCATCCCCCACCACGTCCAGGATATCGTCGATGATCTGGAAGGCCAGACCCAGCTGGTAGCCGTAGTGGGTCATGGCCCTCACAACCGAAGCCGGCGCATTGCTGAGCAGCCCACCTCCTTCGGCCGCCAGCGCGAACAGTGCCGCCGTCTTGTTGCCAATTCGACGGAGGTACTGATCCCTGGTGAGGCCAATCCCTCCGTCGGACCAGGATTCGTCGATCTGGCCGGCGATGATGGTCATGGACGAGCGGGCGAAGCTGGATATCACCTCCAGATTGCGGGTGGCCGCGGTGTAGGCGGCTGACTGAGCGAACATGTAGTCGCCCACCAGGACGGCGATGGAGTTATTCACCTTCCGGTTGAGGGTAGTCTCGCCCCGTCGGACGCCGGCCTCGTCCACGATATCGTCGTGGATCAGTGTGGCCGTGTGGAGCATCTCCAGCGCGGCGGCAAAGCTCACCAGGGGCTCCGAATGATACTCGTTGACTCTCCCGCACAGCAGGGCAAGTGCTGGTCGTAGCCTCTTGCCGGAGCCGGGCAGGACCAAGCCAAGCAACTGGCGCATGAGGCGGTCTTCCGTGTCCACGGTCTGCGCCAGGGTATTCTCCACGGCCGCCAGGTCCTTCTGCACCAGCGCAAATATCGTCGCGGTCGGTGTAGGGCCCAAGCTACTCCCTCTTCAGATAAGACTTGTTGTGGCTGGTGGCTGCTCCAGCCCGAACAGTCTCGCGGCGTTATCACCTGTGGTCATCAGGATATCGTCCAGGCTTTCGTGGCGAACCTCAGCCATCCGCTCCGCCACCAACCGTACGAAGGCAGGTTCGTTCCGTCTCCCCCTGTAGGGATGCGGCGCCAGGTAAGGGGCATCCGTCTCCAATAGCAACCGGCCCTTCGGCGCGGCGATGACGGTCTCGGCAGCTTTGCCGGCATTTCGGAAAGTGATTGGCCCGGCAAAAGATAGATAGAAACCGACCGCCACGCAATCGTTCATCAGGGGAAGCTCCCCCGAGAAACAGTGCAACACCCCTCTAGGGTGCCGCGGCGACAGCCGCGCCGACCACGCCCCCAGGATCTTCGCCATATCCCGATCCGCCTCTCGGTTATGG